>JAUWMO010000215.1 GCA_030613125.1 Bacteroidota bacterium
TCTTGGTAAGTGTCTGTCTCCCTGTGTTGGAAAACAAAATGAGAATGAATACCTGAAAGCGATTAAAGATGTAAGAAATATTCTTAAGGGAAATATTTATAATGTTATTGATCATCTGAAAAAACATATGGAGCACTATTCTTCTGATTATAAGTTTGAAGAGGCGGGTTATATAAAGGAAAAAATTGAGATCATAAAGTCGTATCAAAGTAAATCTACGGTTGTAAGCTCAAGGATTACTAATATTGATGTTTTCACCATAGTTGATGATGATAAATCAGCATTTGTAAATTATCTGAGAGTTATTAACGGAGCAATAGTTCAGTCATATTCAGCTGAGATGAAGAAAAAACTGGATGAAAGCAAACAAGAACTACTGTTACATGCAATTATTGAACTACGGCAACAATTTGAATCAGATTCTAAAAAAACAATTATCCCTTTTGAACTTGAATTTGTATTACCAGATGTACGTTTTATTATTCCACGTAAGGGAGAAAAAAAGAAACTTTTAGACCTGTCAGAAAGAAATGCAAGGTACTTTTCTTTGGAAAGCAGGAAACAACATCAACACTATCGTGCAAAATTATCTAAGAAAACTGTACTGGAAGCTCTTCAGAAAGATTTGAGATTAAAACAATTGCCGGTTTACATTGAATGTTTTGATAACTCAAATATTCAAGGTAAAAATCCTGTGGCCTCATGTGTAGTGTTCAGAAACGGTAAACCCAGTAAAAAAGATTATCGTCACTATAATATAAAAACAGTAAAAGGATCTGATGACTATTCTTCAATGAAGGAAATTATCCGGCGCAGGTACAAAAGATTGTTAGAATCAAAGGAACCCTTACCGAACATGATTGTAATAGATGGAGGCAAAGGACAATTAAATGCTGCATTGAAAAGTTTGAAAAAACTAAAATTACATGGCAGTATACCTATATTTGGTATAGCTAAAAAGCTGGAGGAGATTTTTATTACCGGT
Organism: Bacteroidota bacterium; assembly: GCA_030613125.1. Lineage (GTDB taxonomy): Bacteria > Bacteroidota > Bacteroidia > Bacteroidales > VadinHA17 > JAUWMO01. Next base: position 986 of record JAUWMO010000215.1, read on the forward strand.
GATCCTGTTCCTCTTTATTTGAATAAGAATTCATCAAGTTTAAAATTAATTCAGCATATGAGGAACGAAGCCCATCGTTTCGGCATTACTTTTCACAAGCAAAAAAGGTCAGGAGATTTTCTTATTTCTGAATTTGACAAAATAAATGGAATAGGGCCAAAAACAATTAATAAATTGTTGAAGAAATACAAAAGTGTAGATCGGGTTAAAAAAATTGAGTTTGATGAATTAATAAATGAGGTTGGAGCAGCAAAAGCTGAGATTTTGACTCAATACTTCCAAAATTCTTCTAAACGAGAAAATTTCAAGGATAAATAATTTACAACTTAAATTATTAAATATTAGTGTCTTATAATACTTTTTCCGGTCTTTTAACTTCTTATAGGTGAAATATTTCTCGTGTACTTGTATCTTGGGCTTGTAAAATTTCGAAAAAATACAGTTTAGGGTTCCAATAAAATAATTTCTAATTTTTTCCTTTGTCATTTAGAGCGGAGCGAGAAAACTCCTTAACAAGAAAACCTGGCATTTATTTAAGGGGATTTAACCAAAGGGATGCACGCCAGTCCGCCCCTGCCCGTCCGGTCAGGGGGGCGTGCGCCGGTACGGACGAATGACATGTCGGGCTGGCGAACGGCCTTTAGGCAGGTACAAGAAGGCCTACGGCGCTCACCGCTGTGCTTCCCGAAATAACAATAATTACTTCTTCCTGTTTATGGAATAATTAACAAGATCAATTAAGGCTGTCTTAGCTTCCGATTGGGGCAGATCAACAATCGATTCCAGGGCCAGTTCTTTATAATGATTCATTTTTGAAACAGAATATTCAATTCCACCATGATCATTAACAAATTGAATAATTTCAGTTAGTTTATCAGGTTTCTTGCCATGCTTTGAAATCAATCTGAGAATTTGACGTTTCTTGCTACCGGAAGCCTTATCAAGAGAGTAGATTAGTGGCAATGTTAGTTTTTTTTCTTTAATGTCATTCCCCATTGGCTTACCAACAAGACCATTATTCTGATAATCAAAAAGGTCATCCCTAATTTGAAAAGCAATACCGGTATACTCGCCGAATATTTTCATTTGCTGCAACGTATGATCGTCGCAATTCACTGACTTAGCGCCGGTTGCAGTACATGCAGATATTAATGTAGCTGTTTTTTTTCTAATGATTTCAAAATATTCCTCTTCATTAATATTCAGTTTACGGGATTTTTGTATTTGATATAATTCTCCTTCACTAATTTCCTTTACGGAATCTGAAACAATTTGTAGTATTTCAAACTCTTTATTTTTTAATGCAAGAAGTAAACCTTTTGACAAAAAATAATCTCCAACCAGGACTGCTACTTTAGATTTCCACAAAGCGTTAATAGAAAAAAACCCTCTTCTTTCATAAGATTCATCAACCACATCATCATGAATAAGTGTGGCAGTATGTAGTAATTCAATTAATGAAGCCGCTGTATAACTGGATTCATTGATTTCTCCAAGCATTTTAGCTGAAAGGAGTACAAACAATGGACGCATTTGTTTTCCTTTTCGTCGAAGAACATAATTTGTAATGATATTCAGCAGAGGAACTGTACTTTTAACAGATGACTTGAAATAGTCATTGAATTTCTTCAATTCCTGTTTAATAGGTGCTTTTATCTTTTCAAGATCAGACATGAACAGATAGCTTATTGTCAAAGATAGTAATTATTAGAATGGTTTTAAATAAAAACCAAATTGTATAAATATCGGCAATTATTATTTTTTCGAAATAATGTATTTATATATTTGTATTTATAAAAACGTTGAATTATGCAAATTCAAGATCTTAATTCCGGGCAATTAGAAATGGCAGCGAATATGTTAAAAGCCATAGCTCATCCTATGCGTTTAAATATTTTAAAGTATCTTGACCAGGGGAAAAAACTTTCTGTAACTGAAATTCACAATCTTCTCAATATCGAACAATCAACAACCTCACATCATTTAGGGATTCTTAAAGATAAAGGAGTATTAGCTTCAAAGAGAGAGGGAAAAAACACCTATTACTTTTTGAAACATGAGAATCTTGCGAAGATTATTGAGTGTGTGAGTCAGTGTGTTTGATTAATTACTTCGGTTTAGCCTCATGGTCATACTACTTCCTTCAGTCGGGTCATTAGCAGACTCCGCCTTTGTCATATGATTGCTTAGCAAACGTCATTTACTCGCTGACGCTCGTGTCATTCTCAGTAGGAGTACTTCTTGAAACAATCTGTCCCGAGGGATACCTTTGGTAAAACCATTTGAAACCATTTGTAACAACATAGAAACCAATTTCTATCATTCCACCATTCCGTTCTTCCATTACTTTAGTATATTTGTTGATCGAAAGAAAACGAAGTTATTTAATCATATAATGTATGACTAGTATCAGGGTCACAAAAGAATTTTCATTTGAAATGGCACATGCCTTATGGAATTATGATGGTCCCTGTAAAAATATTCATGGACATTCATATAAATTATGGACAACCGTATCAGGCATACCTATTATGGATGAGAATAGCAATAAGTATGGAATGGTAATTGACTTTGGTGATCTTAAGCAAATCGTAAAGGAAAATATTATTGATCGTTACGATCATGCTGTTGTGGTATGTAAAAATGCCCCACATCATCTTCTTAAGAACATTGAGCAAATGTTTGATAAATATGAAGTAACTGACTATCAACCTACATGTGAAAATCTGGTGACCGATTTTGCGAAAATACTCCGTGCTAAACTACCTGTAAATGTTGAACTTCATACTATTAAATTACAGGAAACCGAAACGTCCTTCGCTGAATGGTATGCAGCAGATAATTTATAATAATACATTTCTGGATTACTCAGAAAATCAAAACCTTTTTAATTACAATTACCATGATTCAGAATCATGAAAAACGATTATTTCTTCTCGATGCGTATGCATTGATTTATCGCGCATATTTTGCATTTATTAGAAACCCCAGAATAAATTCAAAAGGATTAAACACCTCTGCTATATTTGGATTCACAAATTCATTGGATGAAATTATTAAAAATGAAGAACCTTCCCATATTGCGGTTGTTTTTGATCCTCCAGGACCAAATTTCAGGCACCAAATGTATCCTGAATATAAGGCAAACAGAGAGGCTACACCTGAAGACATTAAGAATTCTGTTCCATACATTAAGGAAATATTAGATGGTTTTAAAATCCCGGTTATAGAAGTATCTGGATACGAAGCGGATGATGTGATTGGCACATTGGCCAAAAAGGCTGAACAAAAAGGATTTGATGTCTTTATGGTGACACCTGATAAAGATTTTACACAATTAATTTCTGAGAATGTTTTTATGTTGAAACCAGCAAAAGGCGGCAACAGATCGGAAATTTGGAAAATTAATGAAGTAAAGAAAAATTTTCACGTGGAGCAACCATCACAAGTAATTGATATTTTAGCTCTTTGGGGTGATGCGGCAGATAATATTCCCGGAGCTCCTGGTATTGGGGAGAAAAATTCAAAAAAACTAATAAGTGAATTTGGAAACATTGAGAACCTTTTCAGAAATATAAACCTGTTGAAAGGCAAGCAAAAAGAGAATATTGAAAATAATATTGAAATAATAAGACTTTACAAAGAGCTGGTTACGATAGATCAAAATGTTGATATTTCTTTTAATGAGAATGAATTAATTATTCAAGAACCAAATATAGAAAAATTAGAAAAAGTCTTTAATGAGCTGGAATTTAGAACTATATCAGAAAGAATACTAGGGCGTTATACTATTGGTAAAGAAATAAAGGAACCGGTGCAGAGATCATTGTTTAGTCAGAACTCAATAAACCAGGCTTCAGAAACACAAACTTATGGTTTAAATAATATTTCTACAATCGATCATGATTATGTCATTGCTGATACACCAGCCCTCAGGAAGAAACTGACCAACGAACTCATAAAACAAAAAAGCTTTTGTTTTGATACAGAAACAACAGGTCTGGATGTTCTTAATGATAAGTTGGTGGGATTATCCTTTTCCTATGAGAAACATAAGGCCTTTTATGTTCCTGTTCCCGATGATTTTACAGAAACAAAATCAATCTTGAAAGAATTTTCAGAGGTTTTTCAGAATAAAGACATCCTGAAAATTGGTCAAAATCTAAAATATGACATTCACATCCTTAAAAATTATGAAACAGAGATAAATGGGGATCTTTTTGATACGATGATTGCACATTACCTGATAGAACCTGATCAAAGACATAACTTGAACTATTTATCAGAGGTATATTTAAATTATAAGCCAGTTCAAATTGAAGAATTGATAGGGAAAAAAGGTAAGGATCAAATGAATATGCGGTCTGTTCCGCTTGAAAAAATTGCAGAATATGCCTCTGAAGATGCAGATATTACCTATCAGTTAAAGGAAGCTCTTAATACCGAACTTGACAAGAAAAATCTTAAAATACTAGCCGAAAAGATAGAAATGCCATTGATTCCTGTTTTAATATCGATGGAAAGAGCAGGTGTAAAACTGGATGTAAATACCCTGGAACAATATTTAAAGATTCTTATTGAGGATATCAAGAAGCTGGAAAAAGAAATCTATAAACTGGCTGGTAATGAATTTAATATTTCTTCACCAAAACAACTTGGAGATATACTTTTTGAGAAATTGAAAATATCAGAAGGAGCAAGGAAAACCAAAACAAAACAGTATTCAACCAGCGAAGATGTACTAATTAAACTCAGGGATAAACATCGAATCATTCCCATGGTTCTAGAATACAGATCATTAAAAAAATTGGTAACAACATATGTAGAAACTCTTCCAAAACTGATTAATAACAAAACCGGAAAAATACATACATCATTCAATCAGGCTATTGTAGCAACAGGTAGACTAAGCTCAGTTAATCCTAATTTGCAGAATATTCCAATTCGTGAAGAGAGAGGACGGGAAATCCGCAAGGCATTTATACCAACAAATCAGGATTATGTATTGCTTTCTGTGGATTATTCTC
>JAUWMO010000216.1 GCA_030613125.1 Bacteroidota bacterium
TAAACTCAAATGGAAACCGATATTAAGTATAGAGGAAACGATTGAGCTTACAATGAATTGGTATAAAAATTATAAAGATGAAAATGTGTTTGAACTCTGTCAGCGCCAAATTATCCAATATACAACTTTATGGAAGTCACGGAACGAAAATTAAAAGGAACTTTTGAAATTACTAAACCAACAGCAGACCCTAAAAAAGATACTGAACCAGCAGCAGGATCTAAACCAGTAACAGGATCTGTGAAAGCAGAAACAGGATCTGAGGCTGCAAAACAGGATTAGATTTGCACTTTTTGGACCTATTTTTTAACTAATACTTTTTAATTATGAAAAGATTAATTTTCTTAATTCCAATGTTGTTGATTAGCCTGGGCTTGTTTGCTCAGGAAGTATTACCACCTGTACCAGAAACACCCTGGGAGGCTATTGGTCAATTCAGTTATCTGATTGGATCATTTCCAGGCGTAGTGGTACTCATGCTTTTCTTTGTACCCTTTATATTAGGGATACTGAATATCCAAGGTAAATTTCTGAAGTATCTGTTTACCATATTAGCAGTAGGGATACTGGTAGGGGCAGCATTCTTCTTTAGCTTTGGATATTTATATGATTCACAGTGGTGGACAATTCCATTAAATGTAGCCTTTCTGATGCTTATACAGATAGGCATATTTTCATGGTGGGTTGCACGTGATATTATGGATAAAATTTACGAGAAATTCAATCCCTGGAAACCAACAGAATAAAATAGGATGAAAAATGTTGGGTATATTGTTGGGACAGTGGTTGCCATTGTGCTGTTGATTCTTGCTTTTAATTTCGGTAAAAAACAGTGTGAAGATTATGTTGCTGAAATAAAAAGACAGATTGACAGTATAATGGCACTACCGCCCGATACGGTTACTGTGACAGATACTATTTTCCCGGAGCCTGAAATCAAATGGTTTATTAAGGAAGTATTTGTCCCGGTTCCCGTTCCAGATAAACCTGGTTTAAATACTTACCAGGATAGCCTTATAAATAATGAACTGGCTATTTATGTGAATGATACTATCCAGGGATATCTGCTTAATAGGGCAATAGGTTATAAATTATTTGTCCCAAAGATCATTACTGAGACAACTACAATTTTTGAGCAGGTACCAGTCATTATAAAGGAACCAATAGCTATGAACGGTATTTTGATAGGTACAGCAGTGGGAGGGGGGAATGCATTTGCCTGGTCTATTGGTGGGGCATACAAAAAGGGGCGAAGCCAGTTTGGAATAGATTATTTGAGATTTAATAATACAAGTAATTGGATGATTACATATAAATACATGGTTTTTAAGACTAAATAAGATATGCCCATAACATTAGCAGATACAAGAATAACAGTGGAATTCCAGGGAGGCGACCCGAAAGGGGACAGCTGGGATGATCCCTTTACCCTGGATGATATTGTTGCTGCTTCCGTTGCTGGCAGCTGGGACCCGGCAGTAACAAAACAGGGTATTCAGTATCTTATCCCGTATTCATTATACATTGAGGGTGCAGACACCTTTTTTTTAGCAGAAGATTGCCAGGTTTATTTTGAGTATGTTGCTGGAGTAGATGCATGGAGATTACGTATTACGGATTGTTATTTCAAAAGCCAAGGGGGTGATCATGGTATGTCTTGGTCTAATGATTTTGTTATTGGGCACAATAGATTATATATAATCCCAGGAGACGGATATATTGAAAACTCGAAATTTACAAGATTTAGATATGTAGATTTTGGTGGTTCTATTAGTAATAATTTAATAATAAAGAAAACAGTTTTTGAAGACTGTGATTTAAATAATATTGCATCTAATAATTATGTTGAAGTAGAAAATATTACAATAGTTGATTCCGGGGCTAATAATATTTATCCAGCCTATGATTTTGTAAGTGCTGAAAATATAACAATGATAGATTGCCCGGTGGGTGTTTACATCTATACCCTTCAAACATTAAATATAAGAAAACTAAAACTCATAAATGTCACTAATCATCTTCAATTCAGACCAAATAAAGCCAATCAAGTATTAAATTGCTTTGATTCAAATATTGATATATCATCATACAAGTATGTATTAGGTGGGACAGGTGATATTACAACAAACAATATATCAACTTTTAAGATAAATATTGCTGATGGTGATGGTGGAACAGCAAAACTATACGATAAAGACGATAACCTGGTATTCTCGGAAGCCTTGAGCGGGGAATTGGAAAAAGAAGTTGTATTTGAAATGATGGAATTTGATGTTGCTGATTCAGAAATCACAAAAGAACTTTTAACAACCTTTGAACCTTTTAAGCTTGTAGTATCAAAAGGGAATTACAGAGATTTAATCATACCAGATATTATAGTTAACCCAGGAGAACAGACACGTATTTTTGCAGAGATAGTTGAGCCTATATACTACCAACAATCAATTAGTGGTAGTGTATCAGTTGATGAAGTACCAGGAAAAGTTGAAACAGTAAAAGTAACAGGAACCAAAAATAATTAAAATCATGGGAGCAAATAGCATAGAGATTTACCGGAAAAATTCAGCAACAATAATCTGTACAGTAACAGGTCTCGAAGACCTAGTGGATTATGTTGCTACACTTACCGCAAAGGTGAATAAAAACGATACCACAGCAGTAATAACAAAGGTCGGTTCAATTATAGGGCTTGTAATAACCTTTATTCTTACATCAGCAGAAACGGACAAAGCTTTCAATATCCTTAATTATGATATTGTGATTGCAAAACCAGTAGCAGAAGAGGATCCTATTGTGTACACTGTTGTCCAGGATGTTTTAGAAATAAAAAAATCGATAGCAAATTAAATGAATCAATTTACAGACAGACAGCTATTGGAGCAGATTCATCATGATCAGCAGCAGCAGACCCTTGAGTTTAAGGATCTGAAAAAATCTCATTATGAACTCAAAAATTCCGTTACTGAATTGGATCATACTATCAGGGGTACGAAAGCTGAAAGGGAAAGCGGTAAGGGAGGGATGGCTAAACAGGTCCAGAATAATACTGAATGTATCCATGCTATCAAGAAAAAGCAGTACAAAATAACTACCTGGGGAGTGGTTATTGTCACAGCCTTAAATATGGCAATTCTAGCTGCCAAATCATTTTTTAAAAACGGATAAGATTAATGCTTGCCAGGATCAATAAAAAGATGCGGAAGCAGTCCAGAGTGCCTACCCAGGCCAAGAAGATCTATCAGGAGATATATAATACCCCCAGGTGGACTAAACTGCGTAATTGGTACATCCGGAATCACCCCTTCTGTGAGGATTGCTTGGAGAAGAACCCACAACAAACAAAAATAGCCCAGGAAGTTCACCATGTCATTCCCTGGGCTACCGGATCTACCCCTGCTGAACAGGAAGACCTGGCTTATGATCCGGATAATTTAAGGGCTTTATGTGTAGAATGACATAAAGTAGCAGATAGGAAATTTAATATTCTTCTCTAAATGTTTCCCAAGTCATCATGCCTCTGGCCATTACTCTGTCATTCCTTATATATAAAGTATCCTGTCTACTAATATCATCTGTATATCCTTTATAAAAATCGTAGTCATGATATACATACCAGTAATAATTTCCGATAAATATATCTTTTTTTTCATCATATTTACCCTCGTATGTTTGGTAAAAACAACCCTTTATTGAGCCATCTTGGCTGCCAGTATTATTAGATGTCTCTTTAATAAAAACCATTGAAGTTTTAGGGGTATACGACATATAAAAACGCTCTTCATTTATTTCTCCTGACACAATTTTAGCTATATGATAAGAAGTATCTACTTCACACTTAAATGATGAAGGATATTCTTCTATAGTAATGACATTAAAACAAATATTACAATTAGGAAAATCAAAAGGCTTGACCATACAATCACATATTGAATCATATACATAAGCATTGCGTTTTTCGTATAAATGAATTGTCCATTCTCCCATTAAAAAATGAGGATTGTTTTGCATAATTACCGGTTCCTTCTCACATCCAATAAATAAGGCTATAGTAATAATTAAAATAATATATTTCATGATTTTGGTGTTTAATTAATATATTGAATCGTTTGTTATTTGAACTGGTATTTAAGTACATTATCATCAAGTATCTGAACAGCATAATCAAATACTCTCTTAGGCCGGGTTTTATCATTCTGATAAATTACCCTATCCCAGTCATCAGTATCTACTGATGATGCGGCTACATAACCAGCCCACATTGTTATTTGGCTTTTAACTTTGTCTGTGATACCCCAAAAGGCTGTCAGTCGAATATATTCATCAAATTCATGAACTTTATACATAGCTCTTGTTCCTTCATCAATCAGAATTTCTTCAGTCTGGAATCCACCATCGAAAGTAGTTGTCATAACTCCGCTTTTATTGAATATGGCTTTGATTGAGTTAATTTCATATGCCAATACTATTGAATTAGTGCCTTCAGGTACGTTATACTGAGGTTTAACATTAATATAACTTTGATAAGTAAAGCAAGATGTCATTAAAATTACGAATAATAAAAAAATAATATGTTTCATGATTTTGGTATTTGATTAATATATAGTGAGATTTTCTTTTCTCCAAGTGATATTATCCATCCACAGCCTGCTATCTATAAATTCCTGGACTGAAGATATACTAATATTATGCTGCAGACCGGAAGGAACATGGGTAAATAATACATGGGTATCTGTTACCTGATTTATCCTGATCCTGCCCCCATTGAATGTATCATCCTTTTTAAAGTCCATATTTTATGGTTCAAAAATCAATTTATCCTTATATTCTTTTGTTTTTATCTTCAAATATTGATCTCTTGTCTGAGCCATTAAACTATAAACAGCTGTGCGTATTCTTTCTTTCTTTTCTTCTTTTATTAATATGTGTTGTTCTATATAGGTAACAAATTCATCAGGCATTAAACTGCCTTTAGCTGCTTGACATATTTTACAAGCATAAACTATAATATTACCTCCTTTAAATTTTGGATAGAAGTGTTCTTTAGTACATTTTTCTTCTTGACCACAATACCAACATTTATTAGGATTTCCTTTCTTCATATTCACAAAGCAATATTTTATTATAATGGCATTGCAAGTTCACACTTATCATCTATTTTATAAACCTGACATGGTATAAAAATTTCATAATTTGTATGAATTACATATGCCCTACCACAACCTCCCATATTTTTATTACACCAAATTATAGTATTAGTATCATATTCTTCAATGTTAAATGTATATCTGTTCTCGAATTTACAATAAGGACATTTAGATGTTGTAAAGATTTTACTTATTTTCATTTTTTGTTTTACACCCCTTCCATTTTATGATACGTATTTCATTATTTATAGTTTAATTATTAAAGTAGTCTTGTGGACCACGAGACTACTTTAATATGTTAAGCTTTTTCATATAACCGTTTCAGATTAGCTTTCAGTTTAACAGTTGTAAACATGTCCAATTCTTTAATAAGAGCACCTATTTTATCATGGTTTGGTTCGGGTAGTTTATTTTTTCCTGAGTCGGCACCGATGTTTACTTGGATTGGATTGCAAAACATGATCATATTTACCAAGCTGTTTAAATCAAAATCCATGATTGGTTCAATGGTGATATATTTTTCTTCAATTGGTATTCTGCCAAATTCAATCGCCCGGTCAATTGGATCGGGGGCATTTCGCATAATCTTAGGATAAACACGATTGGTTTCAATGGTGGTACAAAGGGTGAATTTGTCTAAACCATAAACAACTAACGCGTCAAAGTATCTAGGATTTTTACTCTGAAATAGATAGGAATTATTAAATTTATTGCAATGCTCAATTGTCTTAATTACCCATTCATAGGGGATATTCTTAGCAAACATATCGCATGATGAGCCCACGAAAATAAAATTACCTTCGGGTGTGGGTGTGTTTAATTCTTTTTCATCCAAATGAAGTTC
>JAUWMO010000178.1 GCA_030613125.1 Bacteroidota bacterium
CCTTGAAGAAAATCATGCTTTTTTTTACTCTCCAAACTTTAGTATTGGAGTAACTATTTTATTCAAATTAAACAAGGAGTTAGCTCAATGGATGAACAAATTCAGTGATTATGATATCTCACTGAAAGAAATTCACCACATCCACAAGAAAGATAAACCAAGCGGTACAGCAATTGCCCTGGCTCAGGGTATTATCGAAAACCTTGACAGGAAAAGTAACTGGACTATCTCAAATAATAAACATGGTGTAGATACAATTCCAATATCCTCATCCAGGGAAAACATGGTCCCGGGAACTCATTCTGTTATCTGGAACTCTAAGGTTGATACTATCGAATTGATCCATTCAGCTAAAAATCGTCAGGGTTTTGCCCTGGGAGCTATTCTGGCAACTGAGTTTCTGCAAGGTAAGAAAGGTATGCTTGGAATGAACGATTTATTGGGTTTTTAACTTTTTTTTAAGTTTTAAAATTTAATTCAACGATACAATAAAACAAATTCAAAACGTTACATTTGCGGATCAATTATATTAACTATGAAGATACTTACGAATAAATATTTCAGGTTCTCACTGGCAGCACTCGCCTATTTTCTTTGGGTAATCTGGGTGGGGAACTTTTGGCTTCTGATCGGTCTGGCAATCATATTTGACATTTATATTACCAAAAAGGTTAATTGGACCTTCTGGAAAAAAAGAGAAGGAAAAAATAGCACTCTGATTGAGTGGATTGATGCATTGATTTTTGCAGTTATTGCTGTCACTTTTATTAATATATTTTTCTTTCAGAATTTTAAAATTCCTACCGGATCCATGGAAAAAACTCTGCAGATAGGCGATCATCTGTTTGTTAGTAAAATAAATTACGGACCCAGGATTCCAAACACACCCTTATCATTTCCTTTTACACAGCATACTTTACCTGTAATAAATACCAAATCATATGTTGAATGGATTAAGTGGCCCTATAAAAGGCTGAAAGGCCCCGGAAAAATTAAAAATAATGACATTGTTGTTTTTAATTTTCCTGCAGGTGATACCGTGGTCATTCAACAACAAACCCGAAGCTTTTATTCCATTATCAGGGATATGGCAGAAGATTTAAAGCTGCAGGACCGTAGAGCAAACAGACCCCTGAAAAGTGATAAAGAATATTATGCAGCAGGAAGAGAACATATAATGGCAACTTATGATATTGTAGACAGGCCGGTTGACAAAAGGGATAATTATATAAAACGGTGTGTGGCTATTCCAGGTGATACAATAAGTATTGTAGATGGGGAGGTTTTTATAAACAATAATCCCCTGGGTACATTTCCTAATCAACAATCCAAATACTTTGTTGCAACTGACGGCTCCCGGCTTAATCCAAAAACCCTGGAAAGAATGGGAATATACAAGAGTGACGTCTATTCCTACGGATTAAATGATTTTCTAATGACCCTGACTTCAGACATGGCAAATAAAATATCGGGATTCAGGAATGTAAAGCAAGTTGAGAAAATAATTAAGCCCAGAATGGAAAATGCATATTATATCTTTCCACATGACCCAAGATATCCCTGGAATGAGGATAACTTTGGACCTTTGTGGATACCTGAAAAAGGTGTTACAATAAAAATTGATACTTCCAATATTTCAAAGTACAGAAGAATTATTGAAGCTTACGAAGGTAACGAACTGAAACTTAAGGATGGTACTATCTATATAAACGGTAAAATTTCTACAGAATATACCTTCAAAATGGATTATTACTGGATGATGGGCGATAACAGACATGATTCTGCCGACTCCAGGTTCTGGGGTTTCGTTCCTGAAGATCATATTGTTGGTAAACCAAAATATGTTTGGTTGTCACTTGATAAAGAGAAAAAATTCCTTGGTAAAATCAGATTCAGGAGAATGTTTATGAAAATAAAATAATACTCTGGTTATTTAAATATTTACTATAATTTTCATTCCCATTCTGACAGATCACTAAAAAGGAAAATCCTCTGTATCATCAGGTTTAATAATCTCTTCTTCTAAGGGTTTCTCAGCAATTTTATGCTCGAAATTGCCATCCACAAAAATTGCTTTATAGGGAGTGGTGGGACAAGCAAACTCGCAGGCGCCACACCCAATGCAGATCTTATCATCAACTTCAGGTATTACAAGGGTTCCTTCATATGGAACCATATGAACCGCTTTGGTCGGGCAGTGTTCTGAGCATGCTCCACAGTCAGTCTTGTCAGTATGAACAATACAATTTTCCTTAATGAATTGTGCTATACCTATTTGTAGCAACTGTTTATCTTCCAGCTTCATAGGCAATAAAGCACCGGTGGGGCAAACATCCAGACAACGTGTACATTCAAAGTTGCAATAACCCAACCAGTAATCCATTCTTGGCTGCATGATTCCAGCCAGCCCATATTCCATGAAAGCAGGCTGAAGAACATCTGAAGGGCAGGCACTAACACAAAGGTTACAAGCAGTACAGCGATTATTATACACCTCTATGCCGGTTGCTCCGGGAGGACATACAGGAAATTCCTTTTCTTCAGGTATCTCAGTAGGTTTTTCATTAACAGGGGTTTCCTGAGCATACGAAAAACCGGCCATTCCCAGTGCAAATGCAGCTGAACCAAGGATAAATTTCCTTTTACTAAGATCGGTTCCTTCCATCACTTTGCTATCAGTGTTTTCATTTACTGATTTGTTTTTCTTGCCTTCAGGTAGGCCGTATATTACCGAATGTGAATCACAAACTGTAAGACAATTAAAACAATATATGCATCTTGAAAGGTCCACTACCTGATCTTTTGTACTCAGGCAGGATGCTTTACAAACCAAACCACATAAACCACAATGTGTACACGTACTACTGTCTATCCTGATCCTGAATAAGGAGAACCTGGAAAGAAAACCAAGCAGTGTACCAACCGGACAAAAAGTGTTACAATATAATCGTCCATGGAAAATCGACAACCAGAGGACCAATCCCAGAATAAATAGTTGTATACTCATAACCAGGATTGGGATTGGTTTTATCTCAACCGGGAATAACGTAAATACATCAATCTTTGCTAAAAGACCCGACAGGAGGTTATTTAGTCCTATAACCACAGGCTTGCCAAAAAAAGTGAATATTCTTCCAAAACTACTATATGGGTCAAGAAGATTAACTAGCAAAACGGTTCCAAAAACAAATGAAAGAATAGTCACAACCAGAATTCCATACCTGAGTTTATTCCAGGCTTTTGTGAAACTAAAATACCGTTTTCTTTTTTTTTTGAACTTTTTTACTGTCCAGGATATTACATCCTGCATGATACCAAGAGGGCAGACTGAAGAACAATATACCCTGCCAAATACCAGGGTTAGAACTATCACCACCAGAAAACCGGCTGCACCTAAGGTAAATACATTAAAGAATTTTAATAATGAAGGAATAAACTGTAGCCAGGTAACAGTATTGATAGCAGATTCAGGGATGATCCTCCGAAAATCAAGAAAAGTCAGGATAAAGGCGACAAGAAAGACTAATGAAACTACTACCCTTCCCTTTTTTAACGCACTGGTAGTCACAGTTTTTAAACTTTTATCCTGCCAATATTAAGTTGGGATAAGTCCATTGTACCCACTTTCATTTCATCAGCAATCCTGATGTGAGGTACAATATTTGGCTCCATACCAAAAAGTTTGGCAGCGGCTGCATCAATCGCTACCATGTCAGTACTCACAAGCTGTGACTTCATGTTCAGTACATCAGATACAGAAACACCCTGGGGTCCGTTCTTCATTATTACATTGTAAGCATCTATAATGTTCAGATCTGGCTTACGGTAAAACGTTGCATAATCAGCAATACACTGATGCAGGTCATTTCTATGCCAATACCTGCGATCCCAAACAATCCCCATAAGGTTTTTCATTGAAAGGCTCAGTTTTGTAGATGTATGGTTTTTCAATACAGGAACATTGATAAATACATCAGATCCTAATATCAGTTCATGAACTTTTGTGGTTTTCAGTTTTTTTCCTTTTGGAATGGTAACTTCCTGATAGTAATTTTCAGTATTCCCGGGCACCATCTTTCCTCCGGCATCCTTAACTGATTTTTCAATACCACTTGATTTATAACATTTAGTCCATGTATCGCTAGTGTGGTCAAATACAAATACCTCCCTGGCCCCGGCATTAAAACAATGTTCAATTATTCTGCCTATCAATACAGGATTGGTATTTGCAGCCCTTTCAGGAACTCTGTCCCAACCGATATTTGGCTTTACTACAACAGTTTGGTTTTTCTTGACAAACCTTCCCATACCTCCAATTGCCGAAATTGCCCTGTCAAACATTACATCAGGTTCACCTCCCTTAACAGCTACAAGGTCATAAGCTTCTGATGAAGAATAAGTATGAGCCCATAGTTTATTGTACCCACCAATACTTAATGCCGCTCCGGTAGCAACACCTGCACCTATTGATTTTCTGAAAAACTCTCTTCGCCTCATTATTTCTATGTTTAATATCTGCAATTTGGGCAAAATACACTTTTTTCTTTAAAAAATTATAGAATATGATAAAAAACATATTGTGATCTGGCTAGTGTTTAACTTTGCAAGCACCTGATGTAAAAATTAGTTATCAGGTAAAAAATAAGTTGTTCCAAAAAAAGTTATATTTAACCAAATAAATTAATCACATGAAACCCTCATCCTGCCAAACCAAAACAAAAGAAAATGTGTAAATTTTATGAGGGTTCCACGGTAACAGAAATGATAAGTTTAAAATAAAAAATGTAATTGTCATATTTACAGTTGTTTAAATAAAATTTATTCTAGTGAATACAAAAAACCTTGACCTATACTACAATCCCTTTTCAGGTATCAGTGGCGACATGAACCTTGCTGCAATGATTGACCTCGGAGTTCCTGAAGATCACCTTCGGAGTGAATTGAAGAAACTGAGACTATCAGGTTATGAACTAAGAGTGACCCGGGATTCAAGAAATGGGATTTTCGGTACCAGAGTAGATATTGACATTGAAGACTCAAAACATCACAGACATTTGAATGAAATAAACATAATTATCGATTCCAGCGTTCTGTCTGAAAATGTAAAATTAATAAGTAAAAAGATATTCCATAAACTTGGTGAGGCTGAAGCAAAAATTCATGAAAAACCAATAGAAAAGGTACATTTTCATGAGGTAGGTGCAGTGGATTCAATAATCGACATAGTTGGAGCCGCTATTTGTATTGATTATCTGAAACCAAAATCTATATATGCAGGCACAATCGAGTTAGGAAGTGGCTCTGTTCCAAGCAGTCACGGGATATTGCCTGTACCTGCACCTGCAACTGCTGAGATATTAAAAGATATTCCAACTCATTTGGGTGGTACTGATTTTGAAGCCACAACACCCACAGGTGCAGCAATCCTCGCCACTGTGACTGACGCATATTCAGATGAAATACCAATGAAGATTGATAAAATCGGATACGGTATTGGACATAAGAAAACAGAAAAACCAAATCTTTTAAGGGTTTTTATGGGAAAATTTCAAACCGACAAAGGGTTGAAGAAACAAAAAAGCTGGCAAATTGATTGCAATATTGATGACATGAATCCCGAATGGTATGAACTAATCATGGAAAAGTTATTCCTTGCCGGTGCACAGGATGTTTTCCTTACCAATATCATTATGAAAAAGTCAAGACCAGGAATAAAGATTTCGGTTCTTTGTAAGGAAGAACATCTGAACAAGCTCAAAGAAATTATGCTAACCGAGACTACAAGCCTGGGATTAAGGGTTTTTTCGCTTGAAAAGTCATTTCTGGAGCGAAAATCATCAACTATACAAACTCCTTTTGGTGAAGTTCGGATTAAAACCTCTTACCTTAACGGAGAAATCATACATCAAAAGCCTGAATATGATGACTGTAAAAGAATAGCTCTGGAAAAGGGTATTACAATGGATAAGATAATGAAGGAAATAGATAAACATTTATAATTTAGATAACCCAATTGTATGGTAAGCATAATGATTGAGCATCCTAAATTTAAGGCACTGGTTGAGTATCTCAAAGATCTGGGATCAGCAGTAATTGCATATTCGGGCGGTACTGACAGCACTTTCCTGCTGGCTGCAAGCAAAATGGCCCTTGGGAACAACCTGATTGCTTTTACAATAGATACACCATACATTGCACGCTGGGAGATCGATGAAGCAATTGAAATTTGCAGGGAACTTGGAATAAAACACCAGATAGTCAGATCAGAGATCATAAGCTCTATAAAGAACAATCCTGAGGATCGGTGTTATCTGTGTAAGAGCCATCTTTTTTCAAGCCTGAAAAAAAAAGCCTCAGAACTCGGTATACCGTGGGTACTTGATGGAACTAATCTTGATGATACAGGTGATTACCGACCGGGATTAAAAGCCCTTAAAGAGCTAAAAATAAAAAGCCCACTACTTGCAACCGGTATTGGAAAGGAACTTATCAGAAAATTCTCCAGGCAATTGAACCTGCCTACATGGGATAAACCAGCCTACGCCTGTCTTTTAACCAGAATACCTTACAATACTAATATAACTGACGAAGAGTTAGAAAGAATTGAAAAGGCAGAAGAATTTATGATGAAGAATAATTTCAGGGCTGTTAGAGTAAGAAGTCATGGGAAAGTAGCCAGGATAGAGATTCCAAAAGAGCGAATCCCTGAATTACTGCAAACTGATCTATCTGCCAGGCTCAGTAACAAATTTAAAGAATTTGGTTATCATTTTGTTACAGTTGATCTGGATGGCTACCGTATGGGGAGTTTCAGGAAAATGAAGGATTGAATAATGAATGATAAATTTATTTATACTATATATCTACGTATTATAATACGTAGATAAAAAAACTAAAATACAAGCGAAATGACATTAGATGATATAAAGGAAATATTGCAAAAAGTAAAGGACCAAAATATGGACACTGAAGAGGCATTATCTTTATTTAAAGATTTTTCCTTTCAGGATCTTGAATATGCCAAGATAGATCACCACAGGGAAATCAGAACTGGTTACCCTGAAATTATATTCTGTCAGGGTAAAACCACTGATCAGATAAAAGGG
>JAUWMO010000137.1 GCA_030613125.1 Bacteroidota bacterium
ACTCTTTCAGACATATCAATTTTAAAAACATTATCCATCGCTGGAAGGGTCTTTGAAAGTGATAACATGGTAAAGTTATAATATCCATATCCCTCACCATAAGCGCCATCGCTTCCAATGGATTTTTGGATCATATCATATGCTTTAAGAATTACTCCGGTAAAATGTGGCTCAACCTGTGCATTCTCGTCATCACCATACATTACAGCCTGGCACATCATTGATCCGCCTGTAATGTGAATAACCCAGTTCGAGGTATTATTGGTTACCAGATCATCTTCTACATATCCTTTATGACACGCCTCAACTATTTGTTCCATCAAAGCATTCCTTACCTGTTCCCTTTCCTTATCGTCCATAAGGTCGTATAAAAGATCATAACCCATAGCTAAACCCATCCCCATTTCGCCGATAGGGTAATATATATGACGACCACGTTCCTTCCACCAGGGGTGAAGCCAGAAAGGAAAGTCACTGATCTTTACCAGGAGGTTCTTCCCATATTCTCCGGCTTGTTTGTCTCCCAGTAAATTATATGCAAGGGCATTGTAATAAACACCGTCACGCCAATTCCCGATCCGTGCAAACCAGGGCACAATGTTTTGCAGTCCATAAACGCAATCGATATCAGCTCCGGGAAATTGATCAATATCATAAACAATACTATCTACCGGATTTTCCTTGCGAAGTGCTTTTGCTTCAGAGATTATTTCATCCTTAACATTTTTAAATCTCGCACTTTTTAGTCTTGACTCTACCCGTTTTTGCCCCTCTTCATCAAACCATAACCTTGGATGATTTCCTCCGATATTACCTGGTTTAATAAATATTGTAAATTGAGTATCAGATAGTTTTTCACTGTCTCTATATGCTTCCAGTGTTGCCAGGTATAATCCTTCAGGAAAAGTAAGTTCAAACTCAGTATCCCATTCGTTATCATTTCTATTGAGATCCTTGCTTAAAATTGTATTTTCCCTCTCGGTGAAGGAAGTAATTTTTAAAGACACATTATCCGCATCAACAGGCCATGTTCCTTTTAAGGAAAAAGTTTCACCACTTTTATAATGTTTTTTCGGGATATAAGGCTTCCACTCAGACAAATTTGCCATCTCAGGTTCACTAAAATTAAAAGGAACTTTTCTTACACCTTTCAATTCCACATCATCGATACCCAGGTAAATTGCCATTGACGGATCAGCTTTGGGAAACTTTGCCAACACTGCAAGTGCATTTACCTTAATTTTCCCTGTTGTTAGTTCCGGGTTCTGTTTAATAAAATCATTATAGGTAGCTTCTATCCATACCCACCTGTTTGTTTCAGGATTGGAAATGGTATAGTCAACCTTGCCATCAGGTCCGGCTGCAAGGCGGATCTTGAAAAATTCCGGATCAAGCTGGGTTTTAAGGTAATACCTGAGCTTAATATTGGAACCTGATACCAGGTACATATCAAGTTTCTTCTGGGCGCCGGCATAATTATCAACATTGGTGTAGGGTGTTACCTTTTGAACAATTGATAAATTTGAATCACCGGGCACTATCCGACTAACTCTCATATTAGGATCAAAGGCTGTATCCTGCCACAGTGGATATGAAGCCCAGGCGCTTAATTCATTGGTCTCAAAATTTTCACTGTACCCGAAAGGTTCAAGTGTTATGTCTGTAGTTGAAATATCACTACAGGCAAAAAAAATTAACATAACTGAAGAAATTGTAACAATTTTTTTCATTTTATCTCCTTTTTAAAAACTTTTAATATTACATATAAAATTGGAATAATGTTAGTGAGACTTGCTTTTTGCGAGTCTGTGAAGCAAAAAGCATCAGTCGAACTAATCCCGATCACACTGCGCATCGGGGGAATAATAGATCCCGATAGCTATCGGGAGGAATAATGGAATAATTTTCATTCTTTATGTTGCATAATAATTTGCCGTATCTATATCCGGAACGTCCTTTCCCCGGTATAAAACCACACAGATATTAATAATTCTAATCAGTACATTTTAGTCAGGTAGGTAATATTTCATTCTGATTGTTTAGCTGACTCTGTAAGGTCTTTGAACATTTCAATAATATTCTTTATACCACCGAAAAAAACAACAATAACCAATATTGAATAAGCAAAAAATGTAAAGATTAAAACAAACTTCCATAATATTACCCAATTCATTTTGTTACCTCCGCTATTTTTTTATCTGGAAACATAAGAGAACCGATTATCATTCCCGAAAAAACAATAATATAGGTCATTACACTAATAAAAACATCAGTAAAATACCAGGACACATTATCACCCCTTGTCCATGGTCCAAGCCCTAATATTGCCAGCAATCCTGCAAATAAAGCAATAACAGCCCCGGTTGAACTGGCTTTTTTCCAATACAATCCGGCTACTATTACAGAGAATGCCCCGGACAAGTATATTGTTCCGGTTACGGCCATGTAATTCCAGAGCGATACCGGCGCTTCAAACCATAACCCCCAAATAAGTAAGAATATTCCGATACAAACAATGCAGACCCGGGTAATCACCAGACGCATTTTATCAGACAGTTCATTCTTCTTTATGGGCGCTATAATATCCTGTGTTATCACGGAACTCCAACTCAGCAAATAACTGTCATGAGTGGACATGAACGCGGCAAACATGCCTGCGGTTAGAAGTCCCAGAAAACCAGTCGGTATTATCTTGGCAATAAATATTGGCATACCGAACTGTGTGTTAAGCGCATCGGTGCCCTGAAATGCCATAAAGAGTTCAGGAGTTTGCGACACAAAAATAAACGCCCCTATTCCCCAGAGCATGGGAATAACTCTCCTAGCCATAAATGAGATTGAACTCCAGGTATAAAGTTGTTTGGCGACTTTAGGAGTCTTTGCTGCTAATGCACGCAATGTGGCAGACTGCCATAAAGCGCCGGCGGCAAGGCTTGTTATAACCATAAAAGTTACATAAATAATCCCAAAGTCAGCCCCCTCTGATAAAGGATTAAACCAGGAGGTTTTATCAACAGCAGCGGGTATCTCAAACAGTTTTTCCCAACCAATTCTGTCAATTATAAAATAGGAGCCAATGAGCATTCCAACAGATAAAACAATAAATTGCAAGAAATCATTTAATACAACTGATACCATACCACCTAACACCGTATATATCAGCACCATAATTAACATTGCTGACATAAAAAGTTTCAAACCTGCCGGATTGATGTATCCTGTTACTCCCATCATAAATCGCGCACCTGCCTGTAGAAATAATCCCATATTTAGAATGCCTCCCAGAGCTAAAATAACTCCCCCGATAATGCGGGTTTTTCTTCCGAATCTTTTTTCATAGAATTCAGGAATCGTCATTACCCTCAATTGTCGCAATCGATACACAATAAATCCGGTCAATCCAATAGCCAGAATGCAGACAGATTCAATAAGCGCCACATGAAATGCGGAAAAACCATTTCTGAAACCAAGCTCTGAATTATACATCACCGTAACAAGACCCAATTCCGTTCCCGCCATCGTTGCAATGGCAAGAAACAGTCTTAACGTTCTGCCTGCGACTATAAAGTCACTTAATTGTTTGATATACTTCCTAACTGCAATTCCAATCGCCAGTGGAATACAAATATAAACAAACACAATAATCCAGTCAATTGTACTGAAATTAGTAGCAAAAACATCCATAGTCCAGTCCTTACTTACTTATATACGATAGGCGCGTACTTTATCCATATAATAATTTGCCGTATCTATATCCGTAACATCCTTTACCTGGTATAAAACCCCACCTGACAGACGATGATTTTCCAGCGCCTCACGAAAATCATTAAAATTAACTTCAACAATAAGCGGTATATCCTTTATGATATCTTTTACATCCTTTAAAATATTAATAATAGGTAAATCGTCTTTTTCATCATGCAGATGAATTACTTTTAATCCCTTTATAGTGGAAACAGAATTTAACAGATGATGACCATTGCCGTGTAGATGCACGACACCCCCATCATATTTTTCAAAGATTCTCTCAATTGGTTCTCGTCCCCAATTTTCGAAATAATCAACTGATGTCATGTGAAATGGATCCACGCTTTCATCGACAATACGGCCGGGAATCCACTGTGCCCTTTTACTGCAGGTTCCTCCATTTATACGAGGCACAATATCAAAAAATGTATCCTGAACTTTCACATTCAGATCGAAAGCCAGATCAATTGCCCTATGAATCAGTTCCGGTTGTTCAACTAAATAAAGATAGGTATCG
The DNA here is from genome assembly GCA_030613125.1 of Bacteroidota bacterium. Taxonomy (GTDB): domain Bacteria; phylum Bacteroidota; class Bacteroidia; order Bacteroidales; family VadinHA17; genus JAUWMO01. Next base: position 4,265 of record JAUWMO010000137.1, read on the forward strand.
GTCCCTCCAAAAAGCTCGAAAACAAAATTAAGACTATCAATTAAGATAAAATGGCTGATACAAAATTTCTGGGTTGATTCTTTAACAAAAATATCCAATTGACGTGTATAATGATGAAACCACTTGTTGTCCGGATCAAATTTTAATTGTTCAAATTCTGATAAGTTTTTCAAAATTGGAGGGACCATAGATGAAATCCAGCCTGAGTCAGGATCGCATAAAAACCGAACCTCACCACCTATCAATCCCCCATAAAGTCCCTGGTCCATTTCAGTTAAATAAGCGCTGGGAACTGAATCATCATATACTTTCATACGCTCATGCAAATAAGAGTCCCAAAAAGCAATCCGCTCAAACGGATCAGGGTAATCACAATATCCCGGTTTATGCTCTTTTGCAAATCTTTCCATTGTCAGAGTTGGAACATCCATAAATGCAAAGATTTGATCCTGAGCTTCACGATCATATAATTGCCGTAATCTGCCCAGAACATATTCCACATTAGGACAGTAATTTAATTCAAAACTCATCTGATACCTTTCTTTGTTTTTATGCCGCTTCGATAAGCCTGTCAAGCTCTTCCCAAGCTTCTTTATAAAAATGGTGTTTCCCGATACTCGGGACAGGCTATACATTTTAATTTCTACCTAAAAAAAAGTTGAATCCCTCTCATATTGCTTATTCCGCAACAGGCACTAATTCCATTGATCTGAAATACATTAGGGGATTCTGTAATTGAGTAGCCGGATGAATTTGAAAAATTGTACTTCCGGTTTCAGTAAAATTAAATCGGCCTATCTTCTCAGTTCGATATTCATACCATTCATCTGAAGGCTTTATAATACTTATGATTTGTTCTAAATCTGTCTTAACAATATATTTGGAATTCTCCCATTCCGGGCTGGTTGCATAAGTTATGAAAAGGTCATACATTCCGGTAGTATTAATATTAATCTGCCATTTAATAATATCTTCAGGTCCTTGCATTTTTGAAATATGGAATTCTCCTTTTCTGTTATAGCGCTTAACTGTATTTCCGGCAGTAGTTGCAGTTAAATAATCCAGGGAAACAGGTTTGTTTTTTTCCTGTTCAATTATCATAGGATCAATCTCAGGCTTACCTGAAATTTCCAATACAATAACCGAATTAATTTCATCGACCGGATTTTCGGGAAGCGATATCAGAAGTCTGTTTTCTTCATCCCTTTGAACAGGTAGCGTTTCATTCTTATTTACCAGCAGGTAAGTATTGTTTACCTGATTATTAAGCCCTGCTAATTCCAATTGGCAATTTTCAGGCCACATAAAAACATGCAGGTATATTTTATTATCTTTTAAGGTGCAGTAACCCCACGATAGCTCCTGGGAAAATGGAGAGGGAGAGGTTCCGTAGATGCTTTCACTGTTTTTTTGCATCCAGTTACCTACTTTAGTCAGGACATCCACCGAAGGTTGGGGAATAATTCCTTCACCCGTAGGACCAATATTTAGGAGGTAATTCCCTCCCTTGCTTACAATGATCAGCATATTCCGAATGACCTCTTCAGCGGATTTCCAATTATGGTCAAATTTACTATACCCCCAGGTATCATTTAATGTTTGGGGTGATTCCCAATATTCTTCAATTCCCCCAATAGGCATACCATTGTCACTCATGTTCTGATAGTCGCCCAGCAACTCTTTACCATAATGCCCGACCCGTCCATTCACTATACTTTCAGGTTGAATCGAATGGATAAGATCTACAAATTCTTTTCCCTGTTCTTGTGTGTACATTCCTCTATCAAACCAAACCAATCCGATAGGGCCATAATTACTGAGCAACTCCCGGATTTGAGGTTTGGCTTTTTCATCCAGATATTTGCGAAATAATTCGGGGTAATTCATTGAATCATCATTTGTCTGAGAAGAATCATAATCCCAAAAATTTCCATAAGCATAAGGATGATTCCAATCTTCTCGGTGGGAATAATAAAAACAGAATTTAATTCCCGCCTCATGACAAACCTTTGAAAGTTCATCAAAAATATCTCTATTGAATTGAGTATAATCAATGATATTGTAATTGCTAACTTTAGAATGATACATAGCAAAACCATCATGGTGCTTGGCTGTAATGACCAGATATTTCATGCCGGCATGCTTGGTTAAGGCCACCCATTCTTCCGCATTAAATTTTGTTGGATTGAATGTGCTGGCAACCTTACGGTATTCTTCAACCGGAATTTGAAATTTCTGCATAATCCATTCTGCATTTTCTCCCTGAGGCAATTGTCTACCGTTCCATTCCCCTGCTAACTTTGAATATGGCCCCCAATGAATAAACATTCCAAACTTGGTCTCTTCAAACCAATCTAATCGGTCAGTTTGTACTGTTTGTGAAGATTTTTCTATCGATTTCTGATTGCATGAAAAAAATTGAAATAAAATCAGGAAAAGGGTAAAAAAGGCTATTTTCATATTAATTAGTGTGGGGTAAAATTTAAATGTTTCTAGCGTTATTCTCATTGTTACTTATTTAGTCCGTCTATAAAGTAAGTAAAAATTGATTTAAGACAAGCACTATATATGTCACTCTACTAACTGTTCTGTATTATCAATATATTTACTAAGCAACAACAACAGTTTCCATATTTAATATTTCAGCCAATTTTTGCATTTCTGCCACATAGTCTCCATAAACCATGGAAAAGTGATGTCCAAAATTAACCGCGTTATGAAAATATTCCATCACATCCTTAACTTTTATTGTAGCGCGAAGTGAACATCCATGCTTATTGAAACCTTGACATCCTTCAATTTCTCCCGTAACTATCATTAATTTTGTTGCAGATGGATTAAGTCTGCAAAATGTAACTTTCTCACCCTTATCCAAAGAGAAGTCATAACGTACAGTAGCGCCCCAACCATTTTCTGTGAAATTTTTGATTTCATAAGGCAAATCCGGTTGGTCGAGTCCCTTCATTTTAATGCCGGGAACATCGTGATGAATAAATAGCAGATTTTTATCTTTATTATGGATTAATGTATTGCCCATATATGGTGATTTATTTGTCAGGTACATTTGTAACATCATTGATACTAAAACATTTGTATCGGCTTCACATGAAGAAGGATAGCCCTGGTCTTTTAATAATGTATGTGTTAAACAAGGTGTAATTTTGTATTTTGCAGCATAACCGGCAACGCACAATTCCTGACAGGTTGCAGAAAATGAATTGCAATTATATTTTTCCATTAACTTTTTAACGCTCAGATAATAATTTACAGAGCTTAAAATATCAACTCTTTTCATGTGGACATTTCGAGCATTATTTATCAATTTGTCGGTGATTGTATTTGCAAATTTTTGAACGTTTTTATTTTTAATAACCAAATCCATCTCATTAAAAAATTCTTTAAACGAAACAAATTGGCAATCGATGCCAAATCTTTGATTTAATTCTTTCAGATCCGCGATATTGCTATGAACATTATTATATTCTGTTTCCCAGGGACCATCAGTAACAATGAGCATTTTAGTCTGCTGAAGGGCTTTTCTAACCTGAAGCAAGGCAACAAGCTTATTCAATTCTTCAAAATCGTACAGTCCGTAACTTTCTAATCCTCTGTTTCTTAATTGTGCTGTTACATCTAATGAAGCACAGGAGTTACTTACCTGGGCAACAGGTTTATCGAATTTTTCAATACCAGGCACACGATAGTGAACCAGAAAAAGGTCGGTATCTTTCAAATCTTTTTCTACATTGGTCCAATATTGGGCATCAATTCTATGATCTCCGGAATACTGAATGTAAGTCGGTTGCAGCATAACAGCCTTGTCGCAGAGATTCTTTTTAACTGATTCAACCCACTTATTAAAGCTATTCTTTGCTTTACTAATTTCTTCATTCCTATTCCAGCCAACCGGAGAATCGGATCGACAAGGACCTTCGTGCACCTCATTGGGTATCCTTTGTCCGTAAACCGGCTTTATTTTTAACTTAACATCCATAGGACGTGTCATATTATAAAGCTCTATTTCCGATATTTCCTGTGCCGAAAGATTTTGTACGTGGGATAACAACATTGGGCTTGCAAGGATTACTGTACCAGCACCTGCGGTTTTGATAAAAGTCTTACGATTCATTTTTTCCTCCTTCTTTATTTATAAGATTTTCCATTATTAAAAGTTCATTCCAGAAGAAATCCTTTTCTTCATTAAAATAAAAATCAGAAAAAACTGATTTGATCTCGCTTATCATTCCTGTAAACTCATTTGTATTTTTTTCATAAAGCTGCTGCAAATTCGAGTTCCAATCTTTTCCATAACCTTCAGGAGAAGGACTACGTCTGATTAAGCATCGTAGAGTTGTGATGGTTAAAACCTTTAATCGATTTTTAATCAACGGTGTTCTGGCATTTTTCGCGGCATCAAGAGAAATTCTATAAACTTCTCTCAGGTAGTCGCTTTCCTCGAAAGTTAAATAGTAATTTATGTCAACAGTATGGATATTATTGTGCCAATTGCGATGGTGCTTCAATGCTTGTTGATATCCAATCAACACTTCTCCCATTCGAGAGTCTCCATAATATCTTTCTCCAAAAGATTCTAAAAATATTTTATA
>JAUWMO010000140.1 GCA_030613125.1 Bacteroidota bacterium
CTCAATTACAAGATTGCCACTTTTTTGTGGAAACAGGATCATCTGTGCAATTACACCCGAACCAAAGATCTCACCATTCACATTTTCTCTTTCCAGAGCTCTTAATTGTGGTATTTCAATATCTTCTTTAAGGAAGCCCTGAAAAGATGGAAACTTAACATTCTCAAATCCTGAGAGGTTCACTTTTGAGTAGATTTTTATTGTGGCAATAATATGGTCGCCCTGATACACTTCCCTATTATTAACCAAAACTCTCACAAAAAGATCCTGGTTACCCAGACCTGTCTGATCCGTACTTCCGGTCTGAGAATCATTATCAGGAGAGACATTTGCTGATTTTTTTACAACTTCAATATTTACCGAATTAGATTCAAACATCTTTTTCCCAATCCTGACTTTAGCGGATGGGATTAAAAACTCCCCCTCTTTAGTTGCCTGAAGAATATAAGTGTATGTATAGGATATTGTTTGTGTAAGTTTTCCGTTAATAATCGACGTACTTTGGCTAAAGGAGGTACTGGGTCCTATCAGAACCTGAAAATCAGAAAGATCAGGCTGCATGAACTGATTGGCTTTCTTATTTAAAGAAAAGGTTAACCGGAACTGCTCCCCTGTTGAAACTACCTTTGGGGCTGATGCAGAGAATTGAACATCCTGAGCATGAACCCAAAAAGTCGAAAAAAATAAAAGTAGTACTATGATTGATATTTTTCTCATCAGTCCTTTATGCCTCTCTGACTATTTTGTTTTTTAATTTATCCTATTTATAACAACCAGAAAAATATCATTTCTTACCAATTTACCTTCGTTTTCACTCTAGCTTTCTGTGCTTTGGCTTTTTTCACTTTTTCCTGAATATCTTTTTCCTCATTTTGAAGTGCCTGTAATATTCTCATTGCATCTTCTTTCGAGATCTGATTGGGTTGAGGTTGCTGCTTTTGTTTATCCTGTTGATTCTGGTCATTATTTTTATTCTGATCCTGCTGATTTTTTTTCCCCTTATTATTCTGATCTTTGTTTTCCTGGTCCTTGTTTTTATCCTTATCTTTATTTTTGTCTTTATTCTGATCCTTATTTTGTTGCTGCTGCTGTTGTTGCTCTTTTAACTTATCCATTGCATAAGCCAGGTTATACTTGGTCTCAAGATCGTTGGGATTATTTCTCAATGCATTTTTATATGATTCAATGCTTTCTTCCAATTTATTTGCCTGCAAAAGTGAATTTCCAAGGTTGTGGTAAGTTTTGGATTTTGATTCTTTATCAGATCCTTTTTCAGATAGATTCTCAAATTGCCTGGCAGCATCTTCAAATTTATCCTGCTTATATAAAGCATCACCAATATTGAAATTAGCTTTAAAAGGTGACTTTGAGTCCCCAAGAGCTTTCCTGTAAGAAATCTCGGAATTTTCATATTTCTCCTTTTCAAACTCTTTATTCCCTTCCCGAATATACTTTCTGTCTTTTTGGGCATATCCCCCAATACTAAAGAGGAAAGAACAAAGTGTTAGCAACAATAAGTGTTTCATCTATCTTAAATTATTTTTCAGCTTTAAAAAGTCTAATATGTTTTAGTCTTCTGTTTTTCCTGTCAAGTATAAGAAATTCTATAAAAAGCAGAAATAAGGCAAATGCAATGGGATACTGAAACATTTCCTCATATTCAGAATAGATCCTGGCTTCAATTTCTTTCTTTTCAATTTTGTTTATGTCATCAAAAAGAGAATTCAGTCCCAAACGTATATTGTTTGCTCTAATGTACTTCCCATTTCCTTCAGCTGCAATTTCCTCTAACATGCGTTCATTGAGTTTGCTAATTACCACCTTACCATCCTGATCTTTCAGGAAACTTTTCTGTCCTGAAGAAGAAGGAATTGGTATGGGGCTACCCTTTGGTAATCCTACGCCAATAGTATATACATTTATCCCCTTCTCTGCTGCTTGTCTGGCCATTGCAACCGGATCATCTTCATGGTTTTCACCATCCGTAATAATAATCACTGCCCGGTTCATATCCTCTTGCTGTGTAAAAGAATTCATAGCTAACTTAATAGCTGCTCCTATTGCCGTACCTTGAACCGGTACAATTCCGGGAGAAACAGTTGAAAGGAACATTTTTGCAGAGGCATAATCATTGGTTATTGGTATTTGTGTATAAGCCTGGCCTGCAAATACTATCAAACCTACCCGGTCATTTACAAGCCTCTCCACTAACTTGGAAATGGCTTGCTTTGCTTTCTCTAACCTGTTTGGTTGAATATCCTCCGCTATCATTGAATTTGAAACATCAAGGGCTATCATTATTTCTATTCCTTTCCGTTTCACCTGCTGTAATTTAGTTCCATTTTGAGGCCTGGCCACTGCAAAAATCAATAATGTAAATGCAAAAATATATATCATGTATTTTACCACAGGTCTGTTGTAGGAAATATCAGGCATTAACTGACTAAGTATTTCCGGATTACCAAACCGTTTCATCCTTTTTCTGGTAATTATCAGACTTACTCTGAATATAATAACCAGAACAGGGATCAGGATTAAAAGGTACAAATACTCTGGATAAGCAAACCGAAACATATCTTAGTAAATATTATTTTCAATATTAAATAATTCTAATTATTCATTTTTAAACATCCATTTTCAGGTTTCCTAAGGCAATGATTTAAAAACAGTAGTCCTGAATAATCCTTCAGCAAGCAGAAGAACCAGCCCAAGAAAGGCAAGCCTCATATACTGTTCTTCCCTCTTACTGATCTCCTTAACATCTATTTTTGATTTTTCAAGTTGATCAATCTGCTGATAAATCTCTTTCAATTTCTTGTTATTAGTTGCCCTGAAGTACCTTCCATCTGTAATTGCTGCTACTTTCTCAAGGACTTCTTCATCGATCTCAACTTTCATATTCCTGTATTGGATCCCATATGGTGTATTCACCGGATAGGCTGCCATTCCCATAGTTCCAACACCAATAGTGTACACTCTGATTCCAAATGTTTTGGCAATTTCGGCAGCAGTAGCCGGTGCAATTTCACCTTTATTATTTACTCCATCAGTTAACAATATAATCACTTTGCTTATGGCTTTACTGTCCTTAAGCCTGCTAACTGATGTTGCCAGTCCGTTGCCAATAGCTGTTCCATCCTCGATCATTCCGCTCTTAATATCATAAAACAAATTGACCAGTACTGCATGATCAGTAGTCAGGGGACATTGAGTAAAGCTTTCACCACTAAATACAACAAGGCCTATTCTGTCATCAGGTCTGCCGGATACAAACTCGATAGCAACATCTTTAGAAGCTTCTAATCTATCTGGCTGAAAATCCCTTGCAAGCATGCTGCTTGAAATATCCAGAGCAATAATTATATCAATTCCTTCAGTAGTCACATTTCTCCAGCTTTCAGTTGACTGAGGTCGTGCCAAAACAACAATAAGCAATACAATTGCCAGAACACGTAAAATAAAAAGAAGATGCCTGAAGTATTGCCTATAGGAACCAGCTCCCTTTGTAAATCCTTTCAGTGATGAAAATTGCAGGCTTGCCTTTGAGTCCCTGTCCTTATAAATATACCATGCCACCATAGGAATGAGCAATAGCAGCAAATACAAAAACCCGGGTGACTGAAAGATTATATTATCCATTATTTATTTACTGCTAATATTATCTGATAATTCCTTATTATGCATTTTTTCCAGATTGCTATTGTTGTTGTCATCTGCTTCTACCGGTTTTTCACTTAATTTGGCAGGTTCCACCGGCTTAGTTTCATTAATAAAACTGTATGCATCCAGTAAACTTGTTTCGTTTTCCTGTGGTAATGGTTTCACTTTTGCAAATTTTACTAAATCAGCAAGTTGTAAAATTTCTTTAAGTTTCAGGTACAGATTGTTATCGTTAAAACCCGTGTTTTTAAGAAACCAAAGGATCTCTTCACTGGTGTGTTCCATTGCATCAATCTGATATCTGCCTTCCAGGTAAATTCTTAAAATTTCTGTAAGATTTGTATAATAAAGTTTAACCTTCTTATTCTGCCATAATCTTTTCTCCTTGAGTTTATCAAGTTTTCTCAGGGCAATAATATGAGGCGGTTCGGAAGGTTTAAAAGGTACATATCCAACCTTTTTTCGCCTCCGCTGTCTGAAATACCAAACAGCTAATAATATAACTGCAATTGCCAGAGTACCTCCGAGAAAATATGGAAGTAACTCTGAGAATGTCAAAGGTGCCTGATATGGCATTTTAATATCAAATATTGCCTGAGTTGTATCCAGTGGCATAGTAAGAACCTGAAGTTGTGAGGGTTGAGAAAATATCTCTTGCTCCTGGTTTTTTGTAATATATGTAAACTTCAGTCCTGGAATTCTGTGAGAACCACTGTCAAAACATGTAATCAATAAAGACTGATTTACATGCGTCAGATCATTCGTTGCTTTTATAGTATCTATAGAAGATTGCTCCAATATCTCTATTTTATCAACTAATGTATCAGCGAAGACCGGAAAGAATACATCGAGGGTTCGAGGTTGTGTAACCTCAATTGAAAATAGTATCTGATCACCTATCAGGATTGTATCTCTTTCAAAAAAAGTTCTGACAGAAATATCCTGTGCCACAACTGCATGCATGAACATACATAAATAGATAGTTGATATTCCAAGCCATTTTCTGCCTATCATCATGCTCTGCTTCATCATTAGTTTTCTTACACAAATCCTTTTCTGATACTTATCTTTTTTTAAACAACTTTACAAGTGGCTTAATATAATCCTCTTCAGTGTTAATTGAAATATGATCAATACCACACCTGGTTAATAATCCTTCGATACGGATGGTTTGGTCTTTCCACCATTCAGCATAATTATTCCTTGAAGAGCGGAAAAAAGTGTCAACCCAAATCTCTTTACCACTTTCTGCATCTTTTAACTTAATAAAACCGACTGCTGGCAATTCAGTTTCACGGCGATCATAAATCTTTAGTGCCACAAGAGCATGTTTGTTATTGGCAATTTTCAATGCCTCTTCGAAATCATTGCATATAAAATCTGATAACAGGAAAGCTGTACATCGTTTTTTTATGGCATTTGTCAGATATCTTAAAGGTTCGACAAGGTCAGTATAAGTGCTCTCCGGCTTAAAATCTATTAATTCCCTGATTATATGAAGAATATGCTTCCTGCCTTTCTTAGGTGGAATAAACTTCTCAACCCGGTCACTAAAAAAGATCACTCCTGTTTTATCATTATTCTGGATGGCTGAAAATGCAAGTACTGCTGATATTTCAGTGATCATGTTTTTTTTGAGCTTACTACTCGAACCAAAAACACTTGAACCACTCACGTCCACAAGTAACATAACTGTAAGTTCTCTTTCCTCCTCAAAAATCTTAACGTAGGGGTGGTTGAACCTGGCAGTTACATTCCAGTCAATGCTCCTGATATCATCACCATATTGGTATTCTCTTACCTCGCTAAAAGCCATTCCTCTCCCTTTAAAAGCACTATGGTACTCACCAGCAAAAATATTTCTGGAAAGTCCACGAGTTTTAATTTCAATAACTCTGACTTTTTTCAGCAATTCAGTTGTTTCCATTTTTCCAGTGACTCATCAAGTAGCCCAATATCTCAAATACAATTTCAAACTTTGTAATCGCTATCCTATTTCAATCTTGTTACAATAGTGAAAAACCAATCTTCCTTTTTCAATTCCTTTTGCAACTCTCCCAGGTCGGTTTCAGAAATCCAGAGTGTATCATTTATGTTTTCAAAATATTCATTCAGATAACCTACCATATTACTATACAAACTATAATCACAAATCCTTTTGAAATAACGACAGGTATCACTATCAGTTAAAAAAAATAACATAGTTTGTGTTCCGGTATGATCTTCATATTTCAAATAGTTATAAACTTTATTAATACTGGTAGTATTCAGCACAAATTCAGGTAAATTCTCATTCATAATTACCTTAATGCTGTCAGCATGAAGACCTATCACATCCTGACTTTTTGTTGTTAAACAGGAAATGAAGAACATCAGTAATGATATAAAAAGCAATCGGAGCATATCTTTTATTTTCTAATATTGTTTAAATCTTATGGCACTTCAATTGTATCAAGTATTTCAGAAATGATTTCTTCAGAAGTGATATTTTCAGCTTCAGCCTCATAAGTCAGACCAATCCTGTGTCTCATTACATCATGACATACCTGGCGGACATCTTCAGGTATAACATACCCTCTGCGTTTGATAAAAGCATAGGCTTTTGATGCAAATGCAAGATTAATACTTGCCCTTGGCGAACCTCCATAAGCAATAAGGTTAGTGAATTTCTCCATTTTATAATCTCCGGGGTTTCTTGTTGAGAAAACAATGTCAAGAATATATCTCTCAATCTTCTCATCCATATAAACTTCTCTGACGGTTTGTCTGGCTTTCACAATATCCTTAGGTTTCAGTATGGAATTAGGTGTTGGAAAGACTGCAGCAAGATTTTCACGTATGATCAGTTTCTCTTCTTCCATATTTGGATAATCAATCACCACTTTTAACATAAATCTGTCAACCTGGGCTTCCGGTAAAGGATAAGTTCCTTCCTGTTCAATCGGATTTTGTGTTGCCAGTACCAGAAAAGGATCACCTAACGGATAAGTCTCAGATCCAATTGTGATTTGTCTTTCCTGCATTGCTTCAAGCAAAGCGCTCTGAACTTTTGCAGGAGACCGGTTTATCTCATCAGCCAGAATTATGTTGGCAAAAACAGGACCCTTTTTTACAATAAACTCTTCTTTTTTCTGACTGTAAATCAATGTGCCAATTAGGTCGGCAGGAAGCAGGTCAGGAGTAAACTGTATTCTGCTGAATTTAGCTTCAATTGTGTCGGCAAGGGTTTTTATGGCAAGTGTTTTCGCAAGCCCGGGTAAACCTTCAAGTAAAATATGGCCATTTGACAAAAGTCCTATTAAAAGACTATCTAGTAAATGTTTCTGTCCAACAATCACTTTGTTCATTTCCAAAATGATCATTTCAACAAAGGCACTCTCTTGTTCGATCCTTGCATTTATTTCTTTGATATCCACCTGATTAGTCATAATTATTATTGTTTATCAATATTCATAAAAATAGTTTACAAAACTGCAAAATTAATTGCACATAACCATTGATTCATTTGTTTTCATAACAGCTCATTCTTTCAGTCTACAAATTTCATGAATATTTTATGAACTACGTTGTTAAAAAATGTTAAACCTCTTGTAATAAAAATGTTCACCTGAAATACCTTAAAATCATTTTCCTTCCCGGAAAATTTCTATTTTTACGATAAAAACCAGTTTTTTTGTTACACCGTTATTTCATACAACTATCGTACCAGGGCACACAATATCATGGCTGGCAGATCCAGCCGGATTTGCCGACTATTCAAAATATATTAAATAAAGCATTATCAACAATCCTCAGAGAAAATATTGAAGTTACAGGTGCAGGCAGAACCGATACCGGAGTTCATGCTAAATGTTTTTATGCACATTTCAATTCATTGAACAAACTGTCGCAAAAGGAAAGTAATTTGGTTTTTCAGTTGAATGGCATTTTACCCTGTGACATTGCTGTTCAAAAAATCGTACGGGTGAATAAAGAAGCACATGCCAGGTTCAATGCAATTTCAAGAACTTATGAATACCGCATATCACAAGTAAAAGATCCATTTACCAGGGATTTTGAGTATTATTTTTCAGGAAAGCTGAATCTTGAAACCATGAACCAGGCTGCCAGGATCCTGTTTGATTATGATGACTTTACCAGTTTCAGTAAACTACATACCCAAACTGAATCAAATATCTGTAAAGTTACAGAAGCTGTTTGGGAAAAGAAAGGTGATAAACTTGTTTTTACTATAAAAGCTGACCGGTTTCTTCGAAATATGGTCAGAGCAATTGTGGGAACTTTATTGCAGGTTGGAACAGGAAAATTAAAACCCGAAGATATTCGAAACATAATCAACAGCAAAAACAGATCTGCTGCAGGGCCCTCTGCTCCTGCTCATGGCCTGATGCTCACAAATATAGAATATCCGGAGAATATATTTATGGTTCATCAGGAAAATGAATAGGTGTCAGGTGGATTAGTGCCCGCCCGACCGAATAGGATTATCCAGGCAGGCCGGAAACCGTCAGGCAAGTTATAACCCTATTAGATCCCGACTTGCTTCTGCCAAAGGCATCGCTTTGCGAGCAGTCGGGATCCCCGCCTGGACCGGACGGGCAGGAGTTCGTCTTAATGATTTTAATGCGTCTTCAACTTTTAAAATCATAGTCTCACTGATTTAACGCAACCCTTTTTGTTTTAAATCCATCTACTATAAACAGGACTGTTTTTCTGAAACAATTCAGGAAAACACTTGGATGGACAAATAAAATTCTGTTTTTTTTCCTAATGACTCAATCAAGTTGTCCTCTGGTTTTAGGGTTAGTAGTTAAACTGCCACTTTAGGGTGGCAGTTGTTTTTACTCCTGTGTTCCAATGACGAAAATATAAGGATCCAGCTATTTTGTTCCGGCATTGATATTATAACCAAACTCTTATTGGCTACCGTCAATATAATAATACGTATTATAATGTGTATTAAAATACGTATTTAAATACGTATTTTTTACTTTATATTACGCTTATAATATTTTAATTAATGAATATTATAAGCTACTTTTCATGCAATTCCATTGTAAAATAAAATTCAATCTGAAATCCGTATTCCATAATAAAAATCCATCTTCTTAAAAGGTAGCTTTGATTTGCCACTAAAGGGGTGATGAATAATCCGGGTTAATAC
>JAUWMO010000174.1 GCA_030613125.1 Bacteroidota bacterium
TAGTGAAGAGTTTTACAATAATCTGAAAATGCTTCAATAAACGAATTAAGCATAGGGAATCCTCCTTAAATATTTCTGTTCAAAATATTTTTCGGATTCCTTATGCTTATCTTAAATCTTTAGCCTCTTTTCCATCTAACTGCGCGGTTTAGGGGTTAGCGTGTCGTCATAAAATTTATCTAATCTCACTTAAAAATGGCCTTTCCTTTTATTTGTAAACGCTATTCAATATTGCTATATTCGGTAAAAACCAGTTTTGTGAATTTTATCATGAATAGTATATTCTTCATGTTAAAAGAAAAATTGTACAACTGTAAAGCATATTTTCTTAACTCAGTTCCATTTTCATACAAAGCCATATCACGTTTATTTTATTCTTTAAAATTAATCCTTGTATTTTTTTTATTTAATGTTCATCAATCATATTCACAACATATTCTCTGGTATAGAGAATTCGATTCTGACGGAGCTGATTATCCAAAAGCTGTTGCAACAGACAGTGAAGGTAACATTGTTGTTGCCGGATACACAATTCAAGGAAATTCTAGAAAGTCTTTAATAGTAAAATATAATTCTACTGGATATACACTTTGAACAAAACAACTGGTAAACAGCAATGTTAATGATGATAATGACGCTATTGACGAAGGAGGAAAAATGCTTTGCAAGTTAGAAAAGTTTGATTTTTTTAGATTGAATTTTGGCAACTATCTTCCCATTCAAAGCAAATTTATTAAAATTCAATTTACTATTGTTTCCTTAGTGCTGCTATTTGGTTTTACTGAAATTGTAAATTGCCAGACAACATTTCTTAAAACGTACGGTGAACCCGGAGAATATGCTGACCGTGGTTACACGGTAAAACAAACAGCTGATGGCGGATATATCGCTACTGGATTTACAGAATTTTATAGGATCTCCGGCACACCGAGTCAAGAATTTGGGAATGTTTACTTATTAAAAACCGACTCCTTTGGTGAAATTGAATGGGAAAAGTCTTATGGTGGAGAAAAAAGAGATGTCGCTTATTCACTAGATATAACTGATGATGAGGGATATATTATTTCCGGATATACCTACTCTTTCGGCGGTTATGAAAATGGAGGGCTTTGGGTAATTAGAACAGATTCTTTTGGAGATACTATTTGGACAAAGACGTTTGCATTAGGTCAAGGTAATTGTGTTGTGCAAACTGTTGATGGCGGGTATGCTATTACTGGACCTACTTCTTTTCAAAATGTAGAGACATATTTAATAAAACTTGATTCATACGGCAATCAACAATGGTTAAAAACTTATGATCTTTCTGATTCTTATGCAAATTATGGGCAGTGCGTACAACAAACAGTGGACGGAGGATTTATAATTACCGGTTTTACAGTATCTCCAACCACGGAAGATGATCTGCTATTGCTTAAAACTAATTCAGTAGGTGATACGTTGTGGACAAGAACCTATGGCAGAGAGCGTTCTGATATGGGGCGTTCCGTTATTGAAACTACAGATAGTGGGTATTTTGTTACAGGATATACCGTTTCTCCCGGGCCATATGGATTAGAATTAAATGGCTGGTTACTGAAAACAGATTCTTTTGGAGATACTATTTGGACGAAAATAATCAGGAAAAGTATTTCTGATGTTACAAACCATGCAATAGAAACAGTAGATGGAGAATATGTTGCCGTAGGGGAAACTGCACAACGCAATAATTACAATACGGATATTTACATTACGAAACTGAATAACGATGGAGAAATAATATGGTTTAATACCATCGGTGATGCAGACGATACACATTCCTATGGCATATATATTGATAAAACCGTAGATAAAGGTTTTATTATTACAGGTTCTAAGCAATGTTGGGGAAGTGACACAGAGGATGTGGTTTTAGCCAAAGTGAATAGTAGCGGTTTAATAACCATTATGAATGAAATTGAATCAGAATTACCAAATGAGTTTGAATTATACCAAAACTATCCCAATCCTTTTAATCCTGTTACATCAATAAAATATAAAATTCCAAAAAAAGGATTTGTAAATTTAACAGTTTACGATATCCTTGGTAAAAAAATAACTACATTAGTAAATCATGAACAAAACGCTGGATATTATGATATCATATTCGATGCAAGAGATCTTTCAAGCGGTATTTATTTCTATCGCCTACAAGTCGATGGTTTATCAACAAACTCTCTTTATAAACCGGTTAATGAAAGTTTTATAAAGAGTAAGAAAATGATACTAATTAAATGAGCTATACTAATTTCAAATTCATTAAGTTTTACTAACATAAAAGGAGAACTGTAATGAAGAAAACGATCTTATTTTCTGCATTTTTAATACTATGTATGTACGTCAATTTATCTTTTGGACAATGGATGTCTTTTAACAACACAGAAAAAAAGAAGCCTTCCGTTAAGGTTCTGAGTAGTAATAATAGTGGGATAACCATTGAAATTGAAATTAGCGGTATGGAAATAATGGAGAAATCCGTTAATGATAGAAAACACCATGCACTAAGATTGCCAGAATACTATACCACAATGGATATTGGTAAACCTCAGTTACCTGTAATTAATACACTCATTGGAGTACCTGAATACAGTAATTATGAAATAGAAATTATAAAGACTGAGACTATTACTTTAAACGGCTATAACATATATCCGTTCCAGAAACCTGTATATGAAGGTGAAACAGGAGAATTTATTATTGATGAAGAATTTTATGATACTGATATTTTTTACCCGGCACAAATTGTAGATATGGATCGTCCAACAATATGGCGGGATATAAGGGTGTCAAGGGTCAGTATCTTTCCCATAAAATTTAATCCTGAGAAAGGTGTTATCCAGGTCTATACTAAATTGATATTTAGATTGAACTATAAAAGCTCAGGCGGTGATCCAATAATATCACAAAAGAATATTTCTGAAGAATGGAAAAATATATATAAGAATAGTGTAATTAATTATGAAGATTTAAATATTGTACTTGATAAATTAAGTAATACCAGATCATCTTCTACTGATTATGATTATTTAATAATTGCTAATCCGGATTTTATTTCGTCTATTGAGGCATTAGCAAAATGGAAAACACGAATGGGATTGCTTTCTAAGATCGTTTCAATTGATGAGATAGGAAATGATCAAACAAGTATTAAAAATTATATTGTAAATGAATATAACAACCACAATATACAATACGTTCTTTTTGCGGGAGATATTAATGAAATTTGTCATTCAGAGCACCCAGATTATCATATCTGGGGTGACTATTGGTATTCAGATTTAAATGGAGATTATCTGCCGGAAATTGCTCTCGGACGTATTTCGGCTACATCCACGGAGGAAGTTACCCATATTACTCAAAAGGGAATAAAATATGAAACTGATCCTTATATATCAGATTGGACAAAAAATGTTTTATTAGTAGCGCATTTAGAAAGGGCCCCGTATGAACCTTCATTTCAATGGTGTAGTGAACAAATAAGAACATATTCTTATGATGATAATCCTATTTTTACTACTGCGTATGGCGCTTCAATTGAAAACGAAGGAGATGAGGCAACAAATGCAGACGTATCCTCTCATATCAATGATCTCATGGGTGTAGTAAATTATAGAGGACACGGCAGTGGATATTACTGGTATGACTGGAATATTTTTAATGAAGACTACGATAGAAATTGTGTATATAATCTGAGTAATGTTCAATTACCTATTGTTTTTTCAATTGCGTGTAATACTTCACATTTGTTTGCTACTAATGACTGTCTAGCCGAAGCATTTACGAAGGCTGATTACGGTGCAGTTGCATTTTTAGGTGCAACAGGTGAAACAATTGGAGCAGTAAACAATATGCTGAATAAGGAGCTATTTAAAACTGCTTTTGATACAGAGATTAACTATATTGGTAATATTTTCATAGATGTAGCTGAGTATACTATTGATAATTATATATACCCCACCATAGCGTATAAGACATTATTAAAATATTTATGGCTTGGCGATCCTGCAATTGAGCTTTGGACAGATACCCCATCGGAATTTTCCAATGTCCAGATTACTGATAATGGCAGCAGCATAACTGTCAACTGCGGCACCAGTGGCAGCGATATCTGTGTGTCCAGTTCGAATAATGGCGAAGATTATTTTGAGGTTGTAATCAATACTTCAAGTCATACTTTTGATGGCATTACTTCAGCAGACCGTCCGCTTTACATAACGGTTACAAAACATAATTACATTCCCTACCAGGCTGTAACTGGAGGTACGTTTACAACTGACCAAAATTGGTTTGGGTATCTAAATGTTTTAGGAGATTTAATAATTGATAACGGAGATACTTTGAATATTCAAGAAGGGTCTAAAATATATTTTGACGATTACACTGGTATAAAGGTGTATGATGGTACAATAAAAGCCAATGGTTCTTCTACTGACAATATTATTTTTACATCATCAAATGCAAACCCATCAGTTTACGATTGGGATGGTATTGAGATCTCAAATAGCTCTTATGTCAGCAATTTTAATTATTGCGAGATTAAGTATGCTCGATATGGAATAAAATGCATCTCATCTGAACCAACTATTAGGAATTCAATATTCTCCAACAATTATTCTGGTATTGCAGTTTTTGATAGCTATTCAAATCCCAACTGGAACAATATTCAAATATCTGGTAATACATCTTCTAATAATTCATCATATGGTATTTATCTAAAAAATTCATCCCCTGCTATGAGTACAAATATATCTACCTATAACAAACGTGGTATTTCCCATAGTACAGGAGCAGCTGCGATCATGGGTAATAACCAGTCAAAAAACAATCAATATTATGGTGTGCTGTGTTACAATTCCAGCCCCGATTATTACTACGATTCATATGCAGATAATGGCGGATTTAATGTTATAAGTTATAACAATGGTAATGGTGTCCATATTTCAGGCAATTCAAATCCCGAGCTAGGTAAAACAACACTTTCTTATGGTGGTTTTAATACAATTCGAGATAATGATTATGAAGTTTATAATATGACGAGCAATTACATAATTGCATGTAATAATTGGTGGGGCCCGGAACCTCACCCTCAAAGTTCTGATTTTTATGGTCGTGTCCGATGGATTCCATATCTTGATTATGAAGAAATGGATAGCAGTCCACCACCAGACCTACCAATTATATTTGACTATGATAAAGATTCAGATTTACCTGAAGATTTACAATTAGCAAAATTTGAACAAATGATACATAACTATGAATCGTCTTCTAATCGCTTTAAGAATCATTTTACAAAAAATATAGAAAGTGAAAACAATATTTATGCGGCTGTGAATTATGTTAAAAGTCTTAACTTCTATTTAAAACCTGATGCTGTTGTCATTGAAATAGAAAAAACACTAAAAGATGTTAAATCAGATGAAGTTTATTTTGAACTTTTAATCCAACAGTCTGATTGTCTGTTAAGGATTCAGCAACCAAACAAGGCTTTATTTAAATTAGATAACGCAGAGAATTACAGTTCACAAAAAAGTAATAATATAAATCGTTTAGATTATCAAAAAGCTTGTATTTATATCCATCATCTGCTCGATTATGAGAATGGGATGGCTCTCCTTGAAAAAATCATTATAAATTCCGATAAGGATTCTCCAGTCAATGATCTAGCGAATGAAGAATTAAATTTGCTGAAGCATGAATCGAAAAGTTTTAGTAAGAAATCTATTTCACAGGAATCAATTATCAAAGGCTTTGAGTTATTGGGTAATTATCCGAATCCATTTAATCCGCAAACTGAAATTCACTTTTATATACCATCTCAATCTAAAATAAAAGTTAATATCTTCTCCATTTTAGGGCAGCATGTAAAGACTATTGAATTGTCGTCCGTAAAACCCGGTTTGAATAAGGTTACCTGGGATTCAACAAATGAAATTAACATTCCAGTTTCTAGCGGAGTTTATATTTTTACTGTTAATGCATACTCACTCAATGATAATAAAAACTATAATGCAGTTTCAAAAATGTTGTTAATTCGATGATTAGACTACTATTTACAAATTCTGCTCAAACACGCTAACCACAGGTTCAAGGTGAATTTACAGCCGGTGCATGAATTGGTTATGGAAAGTTTAACAGGTTGTAAATCACCTTAACCTTAACCGTTATAGCCCTAATTTTTCACTTTTCATTTGACATTGAACATTATTGTATATACATTTAGACATGAAATACGAATGGAATGAAAGTAAATGTAAAGCGAATATTGCAAAACATGGCGTTGATTTTATAGCAGCCGAAGAATTTGATTGGTCAACTGCTATTGAAGTTATTGATGATCGCATAGATTATGGCGAAGAGCGCTGGATAGCTTTAGGTTTAATCGGTAATCGTTTATATGTATTGATTTATACTATCAGGATTGATACTATTCGTATTTTCAGTTTACGAAAAGCCAATAAACGTGAAAGAGAATTCTATGAAACGCAAACCAAATGACATAAAACAGAAGGATTGGGATGCTGTCGAGTCCGCACCATTATCAGATGACTTGTTAAAAAAAATGCGTCCGGTAAGAGAATTACACCCTAATAGACCTTCTCGTGTACGTGGTCGTCAAAAACTTCCAGTGAAAATACCTGTATCCATTAGGTTAAATCCGGATGTAATCGAATATTTTAAATCTGAGGGCAGAGGCTGGCAGACAAAAATCAACACTATTCTTAGTAAATATGTCAAAACCCATAATATCACATGATGCAAGGCGGGCTATAACACGCGCTTCAACTCGGACGGCTAAAGCTCTAGCATGCGTAAAAGTCTTGCAAAGACCCGCCGCCGGTTAAGCGCCGACCGTTATACCGTAATAATAAGAGAGAATAAAATAAAATGAAATTAACAAAGAAGAGTTTTATTAAAGGAATCCTACTTGTTCTTTTAATCCTCACTCAAATTCCATTTCTCATTGCACAGAATAAACCTATAGACTCCACAGAAATTAGTTTTAAAAGCAACGGTGATAAAATTCATGGTTGGTTTTACAAAACACAAGGAGAAGTGCCTTTTCCCACAGTTATTTTACTTCATGGCTATCCAGGTGGAGATGGTGATTTGTTTAAACTTGGGCAAACATTAACAAAAGAAGGTTTCAATGCTCTGACCTTTAATTATAGTGGTACATGGCAGAGTGAAGGAATGTATTTACCAGAAACTTCTCTTAAAAACGTTGAATCTGCTATTAA
>JAUWMO010000096.1 GCA_030613125.1 Bacteroidota bacterium
GAACAACAACCTCACCATGTGGGCCAAAACCCAGATCCCTTTTCTCGCCCAACGAGATTTTAATCAAGCTCTTTCCAGTATTGGACTATATGGTAAAAACTCCCGAGTTATTGTCCCTACACTGGGGGGAGCTTTTGGAACTGGACTTGATACCCATGCTTATGAATATATCGCCATATTGTTGGCTTTTTATTCAGGAAAGCCAGTTAAAATAGTTTATACCAGGGATGAGGAATTTGCCAACCTCTCTCCCAGACAATCATCCGTAACCAATATTTCTCAGGGATGTGATACCAATGGAAAGCTCACCTTCCGGCATATCGAGGTATTTCAAGACAATGGAGCTTATACTTCCTGGGGAGCCACCTACCCTTCTATTATGATGCTACCGGCGACATCACTTTATCAAGTAACAAATGTCCATTTTAATTCCCAATTGTATTACACAAACAATACCTATTGCCAGGCCATGCGGGGTTACGGAAATCCTGAACTCACCTGGGCCTTAGAGAGCAACCTGGATGAGCTGGCTGAAGAAGCCGGGATAGATCCATTTGATATTCGAATCATTAACCGCAACCAACCCGGTGAAACCTCGCCTATGGGATTAAAGGTAAGCAGCTGCGGGCTGAAGGAATGTTTGGAAAGTGTGGCCAAGAAACTGGATTGGAAAAACAGCCGGTCAAAGGGCAAATGTCGTGGTGTGGGAATGGCCTCATTATTACATGTGGGTGGGGGTGGTCGCATCTATCGTTCAGATGGCAGTGGTCTGATTCTCAAATTTGATGATTTTGGAAATTTAAACGTTTTTCATGGTGGAGTGGAGATGGGACAAGGACTACACTCAGTCTTGACTCTGGCACTTTCTGAAGCTATTGGCATTACACCTGAAAAGATTTTTATTAATCCAACTGATACCGGTACCTGTCCCTGGGATGTGGGAACCCATGCCAGTCGAGGTGCTTTTATGGCCTGCAATGCAGCCAAACTTGCAGCCAAGAAGCTGCGAGATAAAATATTTGAACACGCCAAATATCTTTATCCCAAACTACTTGCTAAAAATCTACAAAAATTCAAAAATAAGAATCCAGATTACAAACCACCTGATTTTGATATTAAAAATACCATAAAAAGAGAAAATTTTGATCTTGTTAATGGTTTTGTCTTTCTAAAAAATATTCCCTCGGAACCTTGGATGAAAATTGAATTGGGAAGTCTGTTAAGGGCTATTCATTTCCGTGAGCAAGGACAGATGCTTACCACTGAAGTTTTTTATGACCCACCCAATGAATTGCCTGATTTTGAAAAAGGGCACGGTAATATATCATCAACTTATGCTTACGGTACCCAAGGGGTAGAAGTTGAAGTGGATACAGAGACCGGTGAAATAAAAATTCTACGGATGGTAGCAGCCCATGATGTGGGCAAGGTTCTGAATCCTCCAGCACTCAAGGGACAAATATATGGGGCAATTGCTCAGGGAGTTGGGTATGCCCTGTATGAAGAAGTTCAAACCATGAAGGGAAAGATCCTTAATCCCAATTTTCGGGACTACAAGATTCCAACCATTCATGAGATGAACTTCCCTATTGAGCTTGATTTCATCGAGACAAATGACAAATTCGGACCTTTTGGCGCCAAAGGTGTTGCCGAATCTGGTTTAGTGCCTACTGCCCCCGCCATTGCTAATGCTATTTACAACGCTGTTGGTGTACGAATCCGAAACCTACCCATAACTCCAGAAAAAATACTGGAATCGTTGAAAAAAATTAAAAAGAAAAAATAGTGAGATGATTTTTTTATTGTCAGGTCCGATTCATTCCGGTAAAACCAGTCTTATTAAAGTAATAATAAAGGAATTACAATCAGTAAATATTAAGCTGGATGGTTTCATTAGTAATCCGATATTCAAAAATAGTGAAATTATCGGTTATGATTTACTTGATTTGAAAAAAGAAAAACCTTTACCTTTTATTGTTAAATTTGGAGAAAACAGCTGGCAAAAAATCGGTTCGTTTTTTTTTATTCCGGAAGGACTGAAGGAGGCCAATAAGATTATCCTGCGCGGTAAAGATGCCGATATTCTCATTATTGATGAAATCGGACCACTGGAACTGAGTGGTCAAGGAGTCTGGCCTTCTTTGAAAAAGGTTATTTCTCCACCAGTGACAAGACTTCTTCTGGTGGTTAGGGAAAATATAATTGAAAATTTCAGGGAATTGCTGGGAAATGGTCGGATGAAAATTTTTAATATAAAAAACAAAGAAGTTGCCGGTCATATAATTGAAGACATTATCACTAACCTAAAATCCAGAGACATATGAAAAATATCTATTTTGATCTTTTTTATTTACTTGATAAAAGTAGAAATCCCAGTCTGGCTACTATAATAAAGACAGAAGGTTCGAGTCCACAGGTGCCAGGTGCGTCGGCTTTGTTTTCTAATAAGGAACTCGTTTCCGGGACTCTGGGTGGTGGTTTATTAGAAGCCGAGGCACATAAAAAGTCAATTGAGGCTCGAAAGAATAGAAAGTCACTTCTATGGGAATTCAAATTAGAAGATGATATGAACTCAGAAGATGGGGCTATTTGCGGAGGCAAGATTAAAATATTAATAGAAGCTTGTCCGGAGAACAATATTGAGATATTCAGAAAGGTTTTTCAAGCCTTGAGACAACGAAAGAGTGGCATATTAACTGCTTTTATTAACATAATTTCCAAAGAAAAAGTGACTGTTTCTCGATCATGGCTTGAAGGAGTAGATGAATCATTACCTATTATCGGAAAAACTCCAGCTGATCTCGGAAAGGAAATTGCAGAAAGACTATCAGAGAGAAAACCATGCTTGTATAAATTAGATGAAAAAATGTTAAAGGTTAGGGCCAAAGAGGGCTGGCTTTTTTTAGAACCTATTTTCCCATTTCCTCAACTGTATATTATTGGAGCCGGGCACATTGGTCAGGTTGTTTCCCGGCTGGCAAGTATGTTAAGCTTTGAAGTAACAGTGATTGATGACAGACCTGAATTTGCCAATAAACAAAGACTTCCTGATGCCGATCATATAATTGCCGATGATATAAAAAAAACATTGAAAGGTTTGTCTGTCTCTTCAGATAGATATTTTGTTATTGTTAGCCGAGGACACCAGCATGATGCCAATGCCCTTCGGGAAATAATAAATTCCCGGGGTGCCTATATCGGCATGATTGGCAGTAAACGTAAAGTACGCCTCATGAGGGAAGAATTTCTCAAGCAGGGGTGGGCCACTGCTCATCAGTTTGATTCTGTCTACGCCCCTATTGGAATCGATATTAATTCAAAAACTGTAGAAGAAATTGGAATTAGTATTGCCGCCCAGCTTGTTCAGGTGCGCAGTGAAGTGGTAAAAAAAGCAAAAAGATCACGATGATTTGGGCCATTATTTTAGCTGCCGGTGAATCCAAGAGAATGGGCCGGTCAAAACTCACTCTGCCTTTTGGCAAGAAATCTATAATTGAAAACGTAGTTGAAAATGCCGGTGAATCAAAAGTTCAACAGGTTTTGATTGTCCTCGGATCGAACAGGAGGGAAATTGAGAAAAAAATCTCAAGGTTTCCAGTCAGAATTATTGAAAATCCTGATTACAGTCAGGGTATGCATACATCTATCCAATGTGCAATCAGAGATGTGCCTATAAATATTAAGGCAGTGTTAATAATGCTGGGAGATCAACCATCTGTTTCCAGCACTGATATTAATAATCTTATTGAAGAATATCTTAAATCAAAAAAGGGAATTGTCCTGCCTGTCTTCAAAGGGAAACGAGGGCATCCTGTTTTGATTGATTTGAAATACAGAAATGAAATTAATAATCTAAATCCCGACATCGGTCTCCGGGAAATCATCCATAATCATTCAGAGGATATCAGAGAGATAAAGTCAAAAAGTTCATCCATACTTCAGGATATAGACAACCCTGATGATTACTATAGAGAGTTAAAAAAGATTTAAATCTTCCTGATAATAACAAGAATTAATATGCCAAGAATAATTGGGGTTGAGGATACCAGATGATTGAATATTTTTCTCTGGTTAACCTTGTCTAATTGGTTTTCTAATCGTTTGATTTTTGTTCCTAACGAATATCCCAGGGGGATAGTCAGGGAAGACAGAAAAATCGCTACTGGAGCATAGTAGAGGGAAAGCGGATAAACGGTGTGAGGAAAGGTACAGGCGGGAATACCGGTGACAAATCTTACCAATGGAAAGAGATTTACAGCCAGCAGGGCTGCCAAGCCTCCCATGACAGCTTGTCCTCCTTTTTTCTGCTCAAGTTCTTTATTAAATACTGCAATTATAATAATAAAAGCCATTCCTTCGGCAAAAAAAGTGAAAACCGGATTGGCTACTGCTTTGTGAAGAATAGGCAATGAAAGTAGCAGGGCGTCAAACATTTTAAAAAGACTGGTTATTATTATTATCAGAAAGACAGACAGTGAATTTCTGGTCAAAGACCAGCAGGCAGCCATAAAAAAGAAAGCAACTCCTGTCATTATGGAACCGGATAACATGTGGGCACAGGATTTTATTCCTAAACCCAGGGCGGTTTCTGAAAGGCCCCACACAGCTCCAAGTAAGAATATAAAACCCAATTGAGATTTGGGAAGATTTTTAATCATTGAAAAATATTCTCCTGCTTGAATTAATATTCATAATTATTGAAATTATAGTTTGTTTCCATTTAATTTACAAAAATTATCAATTAAGATAATTATTTTTCAAAAAAATAACTTTTAAATTCTTCAACATTAAATTTGATATAAAAATCTTATTTATTGTATGAATTAAGGGGAGTGGTCAGCCGTATCGGTAGTAGATGCCAAATCCCGGTTCCGGATATTTCCAGGTAACTGCCCTCTTTGGACAGATAATCTTGCAAGTTCCACATTCAAGACAACCAGTATGATCTACTTTTAATTTTCCTGATTCTGGTTCGATGGTGTAAAGATGAGCCGGACAGGATATTACACAAATTTTTGTCTCACAATTTTTACAGGCCTCCTCGTCTAACTGAATATGGCTGTCTTTATGATGCTTAATTGAACATAAAGCCACTTTATCTTCTATTTTCATGATCCCAGCCTTATTAACCGCCATATATCCCTTAACCCTCGCCACCCAAAAACTTTAAATATAAATTTCCTAACCATCTTTCCAAAAGATGTGCTCTTCCCTTCAGAATTTACCATGAACATCTCCTGGGTCAGCCGAACCATTCGGTGTGGATAGCGGTTGTACAAACGTTGTAAAGCCAGCAAATCAGATGCCTTTTTATATCGTTTCATCTGATTTATGATAAAGTTTTTTTTCAAGACCTGTTGATAATGGTTCAGACATACCTCCGAACTAAAGTTTTTTTTTGCAGCCTCTTTTATACTCTTTGCAGCCAATACACCGGAGACTAAAGCCAGATCCATACCTCGAAGTGTGCTACCTGTATTCAGAACAAAACCCGCCGCATCACCAACCAACAATAAACCCGGAATTCCAGGTTTTGGAAGATTCTTAAAACCTCCTTCTGGTATTAAATGGGCACCATACTCAACAGTCTTTCCACCTGAAAGCAATGGCGCAACATCAGGGCGAGATTTAAAAGCCTCTAAAAGCTCCCAGATCTCTTTGTCAGATTTCCAATCCTGAATAGCCTCAAGATGAACCACAATTCCGATTGAAAGGCTATTAGAATTAGTATATATAAAACCACCACCCGGAAGGCCCTGGGTAATCTTACCGACGAACATTCTACTGGCTCCCAAACCTGAAGGAAGGTTAAAACGATCCTCAATAATAGCACTATCCAGCTGGATGATTTCTTTTATCCCCAAACCATACAAACGGGTCAGATGTTCCGGTCTCAATCCAGTTTCCTGAGCTAAGAAAGACAGAACTCCATCAGCAAGCACAATCACCCTGGCATTCAACACCTCGGATCCTATTTTCACTCCAATAACTTTCCCATTTTTCCATATAAGCTCATCTACTTTTTGCTGAGGTAGTATCAGAGCTCCCTTTTCAGATACCTTTTTAGCCAGATGTTTAACCAGAGGATTCATGAGCACAGTTACAGAATTTGGAAATCCAGAATCTTCTCTACAATCCAATCGGCAGGAGACACTGGAGCTTTCATCAGTCAGAATTATGGATTCCGAAACCACAGGTCGTTCAAAGGGTGCATCTTTTAAAAAGTCGTCACAGAATTCGTGAACCGGTTCTAGATACAACTTCCCTCCAGAAAGGTTCTTCGTGCCTGCCATATCGCCCCTTTCCAGGATTGCCACCTGAAGTCCAGCCTTGGCTAATTCATACCCACAGGACAATCCAGACAGTCCTGCTCCAACTACAATGATATCTAGCTCATCACTATTACTCATGATCTTTATATTCTTATCTACGGGACCTTAACTCCTTTGTTAGAACTGGAATAACTTCCAGAGCATCACCAACCAATCCATAATCTGAATTCCGAAAAATAGGTGCTTCGGGGTCCTTGTTTATGGCCACAATCACCTTTGAAGTGTTCATCCCCAGGATATGATGAATTACCCCAGAGATTCCAAAAGCAATGTAAAGATCCGGAGAAATTGTTTTTCCACTCTTTCCAACCTGTTCATCATGGGATCTCCAGCCAGAATCAACAACAGCTCTGGATGAGCCCACTGCAGCATCTAATTCCTGTGCAAGCTCTTCTAACAATTTAAAATTTTCGGGTGAACCCAGTCCCCTGCCTCCTGCCACCACACATTCTGCCTCAGACAATTCCTGCTTACTTGAGGTGGTGGATTTACGTTCAATCAGTTTGAGACCCAGATCATCAGAAAAAGTAAGAGTAATTGTCTCAACCTTACCAGAATTTGGAAGATTCCCCGGGATTGAAAATGCTCCGGATCTTATGGTAAATAAAGCTGGCTCTTTTATCAAAGCCAATTCTTCATAAGCTCTGCCACCATATATTGGCCTTCGAGCAACCAACTCAGATCCCTCCCACCAAATATCCACACAAAAACTTGCATATCCAGTTTCACATCGTATAGCCAAACGAGGCATTAGTTCTAATCCAGAAGAACTCGCACTGGCCAGGATTACTACCGGTTTTCCTTTGGATTCAATTAGCTGCCAGATAGCATGAAAATACCTTGTTGCTTCATAAGTTTCAAGACCGGGATCATTAATCCAGAGTACCAGTGAAGCTTTTTGAGCTAAGCTTTCAGCATGGGATTTTTCACCACCCATCAACACTCCCACTACATCAAGATTTTTCTGATCAGCTATTTTATAGGCAGCACCAAAAAGCTGGCTTGTGGAACGAGTAAGATTACCCTTCCTGATTTCTGCTATCACCCAAATTTTTTTATCTGCCATGGAACTTTCCATTTTTATGATAAAATCCCTTTTTCCTGTAGATAATTGACCAATTCTGATATATTTTCCGGGAATGGCTTCTGCATCATGATTACTTCAGGCCTTGAAGGCGGTTCAACATAACGGATACGATGAATCCTGCCCTGAGGTTTATTTCCGTGAAGTTCAAGTTCATTTAGAGGAATGTTTTGAATATTCGCTTTCATTGCCTTCATAACCCTAGTTACTACAGGGACATGTGGTTCAGCCAATCCTTTTTCAGCTGATATCAGCAAAGGAAAGCCTGATTCAAGGTACCAGATTTCTCCTTCCCGCTCACAACCCACATTAACCATATTTAGATCTGGATTTGTATCTAAAGATACAGCTCCACTTATATGAGGAATATCAAGAAGTTCTGCTACCATAGGACCCACTGCAGCATAATCGTCATCACCTGCCTGCTTTCCACAGATAACCAGATCAGGTTGAAGAATCCTAAGTCTGGCAACAAGAACCTGAGCTGTATAATTGCTATCCGATGCTTCAAGACTTTCGTCTCCTAAATGTACGACCTGATCAATACCCATAGCGATTGCTCTGCGCAAAGCATCAATCGATCTTTTTCCTCCAGCAGACAAAGCAAATAGTTCTGCATCCGGATGATTTTTTTCGATATTTAGAGCTGCTTCAACAGCTATTTCATCAAAAAACGAACAGACATAGCGGTCTTCAATTTCCAACTCTTGTTCTGATTTGACCTGCACCATAGCCTCGTGGTCCGGAACCTGTTTAACAAGTACTGCTATTTTTAATTTCACAGCCTACTCCCTTTTCGAAGA
The DNA here is from genome assembly GCA_030613125.1 of Bacteroidota bacterium. Taxonomy (GTDB): domain Bacteria; phylum Bacteroidota; class Bacteroidia; order Bacteroidales; family VadinHA17; genus JAUWMO01. The sequence continues at coordinate 8,220 of JAUWMO010000096.1, forward strand.
AAAGCTGCACCTAAGGCATTCTGTAATACTTCATGGCAACCACCACCAAAAAGTAGGAAACGAGAGTCTCTGAAAAACCGCTGCTGGGGATATTCCATGGCAAATGAATTCCCCCCGTATATTCTGCTGGCTTCATCAACAGCAGAGATACACATTTCTGTGGCAAACATCTTGGCCAGCATACACTCATACTGACAATCCATTCCTTCCTGAATCATCCAGGCTGCTTTATAGGCAAAAAGCCTAGCTGCTTCGTACCAGGCCCAGTGGTTTGCAAACTTGGACCTGATCAATTGATACTTGGCAATTGGTTTTCCAAAAGCCTCCCGTTCCAGTGCAAATTTACGTGCATCATCCATGGCTTCATTGGCAATAGCACAGGCGTTGAGTGCGGTCATCACCCGTACTTCGTTTAAAATATCAGTGGTGTATTTAACTCCATTTCCAGGTCCTTCTCCCAGAAGATTTTCATCTGGAACCCAGACATTATCAAATATTAATTCCCCAGTAACGGAACCGCGGGATCCAAGCTTGTTGATTGATTGACCAGGGCTAAAACCTTCAGTTCCTTTCTCCACTAAAAAGAAGCTCAAACCATCAAGACCTTTTGAAGGATCAGTAGTTGCCAATACAGTACAAAAATTACAGATAGGACCACTGGTAATCCACATCTTACGGCCATTAATTACCCATCCATTATCTTTTTTAACAGCAGTGGTGCGGGTTCCGGCCAAATCAGACCCAGACTGATCTTCGGTAAAACAAATAGTGCCTATCTTATCACCCTTTATTGCAGGAATTAATACACGTTGTTTGATTTCTTCGGTTCCAAAACGATTGATAAAGTAGGTTCCCATCAAAATCTGCATGGTAACCGACATAGCAAAACCACAAGAACCCCGCGCCAGTTCTTCATAAAAAATCATTGAGGTAATCACATCAACATCCAGGCCGCCATATTTTTCAGGATGTCGAAGTCCAAGATATCCAAGAGCAGCAAATTCTTTCCATAAATCCAGGGGAAATTCATTGGCTTCATCTATCTCCTGAATCCTGGACCGGATCAACCGGTCCACAGCATCTTTTACTGAAGCCCTAAAGAATTCCTGTTCCTCTGTAAATTTAAAATCCATTCAAACCTCCGAATCTACCTGAGATGAAATTTAAGGAGAATTCAAAATATCATAGACCAATAGAAAAATCAATAAAATTTCCCTTGGTTAAGCAACAAAAAGTTAAATCCAAACCCAATTTTGATATACAAGGGATTTAGATATACTTTTTTATTGACACTTTTTCTATTATTTTTAAAATATTTCATGCATAATATGAAATATGCATCAACAAAAGACAAAGGATGTCCAACTTCATATTCCTCTTATGAAACAATTGTTAAAAATGTATTTTAGATCTACCTGAATTAGTTGTAAGTAATAAATCAAAAAAGGTGATGAATATGAGTGAAACTTCTAATAAAAAAAGAATTCGGGTTTTAATTGCAAAACCTGGACTGGATGGACACGACAGAGGTGCCAAAGTAATTGTTCATATGTTAAAAGATGCGGGCATGGAGGTTATTTATACAGGGCTCCACAATACAATCGAAGAAATTGTCGATACGGCATTAAAAGAAGATGTAGATGTAATCGGACTTTCCATATATTCAGGAGCTCATCTTTCTTTAAGTCAAAAATTAATGGAATTATTAAAAGAAAAAGGTCTGGATGATAAATTAATTTTGATCGGCGGGAATATCCCCCAAAATGACATAAATGCACTAAAAAACTATGGTGTAGGTGAAGTTTTTCCCACTGGATCAAATTTTGAAAGGATTGTAAGGTTTATAAAAGAGAGGACTAAGTATTAAAATGAAAAAACCAAAACCAGAGGAGCTTAAAGAGATTATACTTGAATCCAATATTAAAGTAAAAACTGTTTATGGTCCTGATGATATAAAAGACTTAAACTTTGAAAAAGATATTGGCCTACCAGGTGAATATCCCTTTACCAGAGGTATCCATCCTCTGATGTATCGAAAACGTCCCAGGACAATGCGTCAATATTCAGGATTTGGCAGTGCTAAAGAAACCAATAAGAGGTTCAAATGGCTTTTGGAACAAGGACAGACTGCACTGAATGTCGCTTTTGATCTCCCCACCCACCTTGGATGGGATTCTGATCACCCACAAGCTTCAGGAGAAGTCGGCAGAGTACGAATGGCAATAGATACATTAAAAGACCTGGAACAAGGCTTTGAAAACATCCCCATTGAC
>JAUWMO010000129.1 GCA_030613125.1 Bacteroidota bacterium
CTCGTCCGTACTTCAATAGGGCAGATTCCATCATAGGCTGAATATCAGGACGATAATCAGATGTGTCTAAAGTGAATTTGGATAGAACCTGATTAGGAGATACAGCAATTCCGGATAAAATTTCGACAAACTCATGCTCTAAATGCGAAACTCCTTGTAAAGTTGTAATATAACAGTTAAATAAACCGGTTGAAATCGTGTCTGTTCTGAAAAGTTCCGGATGATGCAGATATATTACAGCTATTTCATCATACCAAAAGTTGGAAAATGGTGATTTTGTTTCAGTAATACTCCGGTAAAATTGTTTTGAATATGGGGTTTGAATTTTATCAATTTCATTAAGTATATCTGCATCGTATATAAGTCCATAAATATTGCCGTTAACAATAGAAAGAGGAAGGTTTCCGGCCTCAACTGCTATATAGGCTTTTGGGGCGAGTATATAATTAAAACTTTCCGGTAATGTTTCATAATCGGCTGACCACACGATTTGTTTTAACCGTTCGGAAAATTCAGGACAACCTGCATAACATGAACTTACCGTGCTTAAGCTGCCAAGACTTATAAATGTTAATTTTTCATCTGAATTAGCTAAAACCTGATTTATAATTTCTATATGAGAAGGGATAATATTGCCTGGTTCTGTTTTTTTACCCCATTTAAAATCAGATGCAGTTTGACAGTTTTTAGCTTTGATTTCGGGATTTAAATTGGCTCCGGCAAGAATCCCTTCATGATGATATTGGTTTAGTAAGCTTTTAACTTTAAAATACCCTTCCTTTGAATTTAATACGCCATTTGAAGTGGTAATGGCAAGAACTCTTACGGAAGGTGAAGCCAGTAACATGCTTATGGCCCTGAAATCATCTATCCCACAATCGGTATCAATAATAACATAATGTTTCGATTTCCAGGGATGAGCATTAATAATAGCAGAAAAAAAAGCTAAAAGTATAAAGAGATTAATTTTACGCATGATTTACTATTTATAGGTTAAACTGATTAATGCTAAAAATGTAAATTAATACCTCCAAAGCCTATAATACCGGGCATGGGATAACCATAATTAATTTGATACTGTGTATTCAGAAGGTTTTCACCCTTTACAAAGACATCGAAATACTTATTGATTTTATAACCGATACGTGTATTTAATAGATTATATGATCCTTTTACAGGGCTTTGTCCGGTTTGAGTATATAGGTTTATAATACTTTGAAGCGACAAGTTAAAACTAAAAGCTATCCAATTATAAGTTCCGCTAACAAAAATCTTGTGTTCAGGAGTGGCAATAACAGGTTCATCCATTGAAATGTAAGAATAGTTTGCATTAAATATCAAATTTTCTGATGGTTTATAACCGGTTGCAAATTCCAAACCCAAATTAGAGAATTTTCCAGTATTAACATTCTTAGGTTGATTTCCATCCATAATTATTTTTATCAGATTCTCACCATAAGCTTTAAAAACCGTGATCTCAAATGAAAGTTTATCACCGAATAAATACTGATTGAAGCTTATTTCGTATTGAATCATCCGTTCAGGCAGCAAGCTGTCATTTGCCGGGGCCCACATGAATAACTCACGGATGGTAGGACTTCTAAATCCTTTAGAAACCGAACCTTTTAAAATGGATCTTTTATTTATTTTATAAACGAAACCAGCTGAGGGAACAGGTTCATTGCCATATATATTGTTATGTTCTAACCTGAATCCGGCATCCAACATCAACTTGTTGAATAATTTCTGTTGAATAAAAATATACGCGCCTAATTCATATACTGAAGTATCGGCAAAAACAATTCCATTACCGTTCATAGCAAAAGTATTTTCTGCTTTACCCCCGTATTTTTTATAATCTAAACCAAGTGTAATGGTATTGCCTGAAAATAACTTAAAAGCTTCATAAAATACGAACCCGTAATTATTATCGGTAGAATGGAAACCATCTGATATATTATGTTCTCCAAAATTATAGAACAGACGTAGCGAACCACTGATCTTATCAAATTTGTTATCGAATACAAAAGCTCCCATCCCTCTTGTTATATCAATTGAGTTACCGGCATTCCCACCCTCTGGTCCAGGGTCAGTTGCCTCAAATTGAGACAATGAGAAATTAAAACTGGATTTAAAATGCTTATTTATTTCGTACCCTGTTCGAAAGTAACCATCAGTTATAGAAAAATCTGATGAGTCACGGTGACCAACAGTCTGGTCGTGATTGATACCGGCAAAAACATTAAATTTTTTCTTTTTATATCCGCCATTAACCATGTACTTCTGTGTATTATAAGAGCCATACATAACACGGGCGTTGGCTTTAAACCCATCCTTTTTTTGTTTTTTTGTAATAATATTTATAACCCCACCCATTGCATTTGAGCCGTATAAGTTAGAAGCCGGGCCACGTATCACTTCAACCCGTTCAACATCAGAAGCCACATAGGCATCAGGTAGCGGATGGCCAAAAATCCCCATGTATTGCGGATTACCATTGAGAAGTACCAACACCTGAGTATTGGGAGAACCCCCAATTCCCCTGATTGTTATTTGACCTGCTGAACCTGTGGCAACACCAAAACCGGTAATACCCCGTTCTGTAACAAACAGTCCGGGTACTCGTTCAGTTAGTACAGGCAGCAAAGCAGATTCAGAGCTTTCCTCTATTTCTTTTTCGTCGACAACAGTAACAGTAACCGAAACATTGTTTCGTGAAACTGCTACTTTTGTACCGGTAACGATAACTTCCTCGATTGTCATTGTATCGCTTATGCTATTCTGTGCATACAAGAAACTGATGCTTCCCATATTGATTAATAAGACTGTGAAAATTTTATGAAGCCTTGTTAATTTCATAGTATTTGTTTTGAAGTGTTACTAAAATACATTTTCGTGTTACTTTATGGACAAAAAAATTTTTACTAATTCGCTTTGCTCATTACCAGTTTTCCATGTTGTATTCCTTTTACGGAAATAAGCTTTTCAGACAATTCTGTTAACCTGACAGCTTCTCCTTTAACAGCCACAATTTCAAGACAATTATTATTCCCTTAACAAAATAAGTTATTTTTTTTCAGAATGCAAAACAGAAATAAAAGAATAGATTAATACAGCTTTAATTTGAATTAGAAATCCACCTTCTGCAACAGTTCACATATCGAATTAAATTCCTCAACCACATCATTTTTTGTTAATTTCCATATAAACTTCCCGTTTTCTTCAAAAGCATGAATTATAATATCGGTTTTGTCCGATTCATTTACCAGGAAGCCTTTTCGTTCAAGGGCCTTACAGGTCCAAAAAAGGACCTTCCCTTCACCTATTAGTTTCAAAGGCCGGTGAAATTCAGGAGGAAAAAGAAATCTGCCACTCTCAATGTCGAAAGTCGCCGCAGAGTGAGGAAACAAACGATCGAAGGAATTGTTTAAAGCCATATCTTCAGGAGTGCCCTGAAACATTCCGGTTTCTGTCATCATCCAAATTTTATCAGCTTCATTTATTACAAGACTAAGATCGTGAGTTGAAAAAATAATGGTTTTTGAATGTTTCCGGGCAAGATCACCAAGCAAGTGTAAAACATCATGCCTGTTAGGCAGATCAAGAAAAGCTGTTGGTTCATCCAGGATCAGAATTTCAGTGTCCTGAGCCACAGACCTGGCAATCATTGCCCTTTGCCTTTCTCCATCAGATAGCTCAGCAATATTCTTATGTCTGAGATTCTGCAAACCCACCATTTCCAAAGCTGAGAGAATAATTTCCGTATCTTTATTTGTGATCCTGCCCAGCCAGTTGGTATATGGAAAACGGCCAAAAGAAACCATGTCAGTAACAGTTAAATTGCCAACCTTTATGATTTCGGTAGATACATAACCAACAAGTCGTGAAAACTCAGTTCTGGAATAATCATTTATGGGAGTTCCTCCAACAAGTATTTTTCCGGAAAGTGGCTTCAACAAACGGACCAGGGTTTTAATAAGAGTACTTTTTCCAATTCCGTTCTGTCCGATTATGGCAATTAATTCACCTTTACCTGCCTTTACTGAGATATCTGTAAACAGGACGTAAGGAGATCGGTTGCTCTTTCGGAACCCAATTACAAGGCTCTCAGTTTCCAATATTTGACCCTGATTTTTCAACACTATAGATTCAAGACAATGGTGTAATTTCTTTCCTCCTGAGAATAATCCAGATAATTACCGGTATGCCCATGAGAGCAGTTATAGAATTGATTGGAAGTATCTGATCGTAGCCTGGTAACTGTGACATAATATCGCTTGTTATCATAAATATTACTCCGATGAGAAAGGAACCCGGTAACAAGATTTTATGATCAGCAGTTCTGAACAACAGACGGGCTAAATGGGGAACTACAATTCCAATGAATCCGATTGGACCACAAAAAGCAGTAACACTTCCGGCTAAAATACTTGTGCTTATGAAAACAATTACCCTAACAGATTTGACATTTAGTCCCAGGGTACGGGCGTAGTTTTCTCCCAATAGCATCGTGTTCAGGATCTTCACAGAACCAAATGAAATAATGATTCCTGCAATCACTGTAATAGAAAGTATACCCAATTGATCATGTGAAACATTTCCCAGACTTCCCATTGTCCATACGATAAATGATTTCAACATTGACTCACTACTGAAATATTGCATAACCCCTACAAGAGCAGTGGCAACACTTCCAAACAATATCCCAAGGATCAAAATGGTCATAACATCCTGAATACGTATTGATACTGCAAGTATTAACATAAGTATAAGTCCCGAACCAAGTGTCGCAGCAATCACTAAAGCCCAGTTTCCTGCCTTACCTACGGTACCAGTAAGCAAGACAGAAGAAAATCCCATAACCAGAATAGCTACCCCAAGACTTGCGCCTGCACTAATCCCAAGAACATAAGGGCCTGCAAGTGGATTCCGGAAAACTGTTTGCATCTGAAGCCCGCTTAATGACAGTGCTGCTCCGGCAAGCAAGGCAGTTATTACCCTGGGTACCCTGAAATCAAGTATAATAACTTTCCATTCTTCAGGACCGGTATAATTGTTAAATATTATTTGAAGTGTTGCCTTAAAAGGAATTTTAACTGAACCAAGGATAATGTCAAGTAAAAAAAAAGTCAGGACCATGAGGGACATTAGAAAAAAGAGCCACATTCTGGATTTTTCAAATTTTGATATTTCAGATTTTCTACTCATGCAGATTTTAGAAAGTCATTGGGTTAATAGTTCAGTTTGTGATAATAAAAAAGTTCATGATCTGGTTCAACCTCTGGATGAAAGATATGGATCAAATCCTTTAATATCCAATGAGGATGAGTGAGTCCTGATTCCCAGTAATCATTCCCGCCTGAAGGGTTCAATCTGGCAATATTGTTAAACACTTTTCCATTCCTGACCGGCAGAAAGTGTCTAAAGCGATCATCCTCATTTAAAACATCACTTAATGAACCTGCAGTACCCGGATTAATCCATATTTCTACTTTTGCCGCCTTTTCGTATACTGACTCCAGACCCATTGGAATTGCTTTTGATGATTTGAGATCTTTCCAGAGGTATTCTCCTCCAGCATCCTCAATAAACCTGGCAACTGTTGTGTTCCCTGCCGACACATACCATACATCCTTCCAGGGTAAGCCGGTCATAACCACTGGTTTATTTGTTACAGAATCAACCCTACTTTTAAGTGATATATATTTATTTTCAACAGAATCAAAAATCTCAGTTGCCTCTTTTTCAAGATTAAAAAATGCGGCAATAAATTTTATCCATTCAAGTTTACCTAAAGGATTTTCTTCAAGATACTCACCATTCATAACAACCGGTATGTTAAGGTCATTCAATTTGTTGATAAAACCGGTAACCTCACTCTCAACACCATAAATAATAACCATTTCAGGCCATAGAGAGATTAGAATTTCATAATTAAGCTCCCTGTCATATCCAATATCTCTTATTTCACCTGTATTGATTCTGTTATGAATATTCATATTGGTGATAAGGCCGGCACCTGAGATTCCCACTACACTTTCAGTTTTTCCAAGTGCTTCAAGCAGGGCGATATGTGTAGTAGAGGTACATACAAGCCGTTCCACAGGTGTGTAAATCACGGTTGCAGACCCTATTAATGAATCAGGGAGATGAAAACCTTTTTCAGAGAGTAAATATCTGAAACTGATTTGCTTAGCCCCCTGCCATGGATCAAACACGTCAAGTATTTTATATCCATCATATTTGGTTATTGAAAATCCACGGGCATATTTAATCTTCAATTTATTGTTTAAATCCGGGTCGGAAATGAAATTTACCCCGTCAGAGTTCTTGACCTTACCATTACAGGAAATCATAAATATTATAAAAACCAGGAAAACAGAATAGTGTTTATGAATCTTTAAAATCATTTTTTCCTGTATTTCATCCCTGCTTTATCAGGTTTTAATCAATAATTGATAATTTTTTGTTCACACATAATCCATTGCCGTCAATGCGAATTATGTAAATTCCCGAAGAAAGGTACGAAAGGTCAACAGCAATACTTTCAGTAACGTTATTTATTTTCTGATCGAGTATCAGAATTCCGGTAAGGGAGAATATCCTGATCCTTATAGTTTCAAAGAAATTACCAGGCAGGTCAATGAATAAGTTTCCCGGAGAAGGATTAGGATATAAAATAACCTGATCAGATATATCTTCAACAAAATCAGGTCTTATTCCTACCGAAGGTATTTCACCACACATAACTATCCTGACACCCAGAGAGGCGCCATTTGAAAACATAGGATCAGAGTTAAAGGCAAACCAGCTATTATTATAAAAAAATGCTGTATTGGTTCCGGGAGTGATTCTGATTTCAACCTGGAATAAAGCAAACTGATCAGTTAAAGGTGATGTAACGGGATTGTCATATTGGATTTCATACCCAAACCAGAAATCTGATGTAAGCTCAATTATCGAATCAAAGCTTATAAAGAAGTCCATTGAATCATGGAAATAATTCAATGGGTATGCTTTGGAGATAATCACGGTTTCCGGTTGAATATTACCTGCCCATATTTTAAATATTACTGAGTCGGTTATTGCATCAGAATTAGCTAATCCAACATGGATATAAGCTCCAACAAAATTATGCTGATTACTCACAGAAATTTTTTCAGCATATTGAGTTATACTATCCGAATTATGACCAGTCCAGTACCCCTCCTCAGCTCCTGTTCCATATTCGTACAAAACCAGGTTCTCTGAATTTTCAAAATTTTTAACTGTATCGCAATTTTCCTTTGCCGGCCCATAGGGATCAAATCCGTTCAGAGAAGCAAATCCCAGATTCAGAGGGTCAAGCCATACCTTAATTTGTTCAGTAACAGGACTGTATTTATTCCATGAAGATGAAAATTTCTGAAAATAATCATTTATAGAACTTCCGCATTTTGCTTCTCCGCCAGACAGATGACCAACAACACGCTTAAGGTTATCAAACAAAGGGGCTCCCGAAGATCCTGCTTCTGTGGTACCTACATCCCATTGCAGAACCTTCCACGCAGTATTTGGGTCAAAACTATTATAACTTGCTGTTACGGCAGCATCCAGATCAATAGATATTTTTTTTACATCACCCATTGGATGGTGTATACAAACAGATTCATCAGGCGGGATATTTTGATTATTCCAGCCTGCATAATACGGATGATAATAAATTGGCGGCGTTTTACTCAGTTTTATCAGTGAAAAGTCAAGATTTGGTTTTGAAGCTATTATTGAGACTCCGGAAATAGAGTGATTAATAAAACCATCGGGTCCGTCACAATACGGGCTCTCATATTCAAAGATTGCAACAGTTGAGACAGCATCAGCTGAATCTTCAACACAATGCTGGGCAGTAAGCATATATGGAATAGCATTTTCTGCTGTGTTGTTCAATAATACACCAGTACAAAGGTCAATTCCATTGATCACAAACCGTGCAGTTGCATTTTTCTCCTTCTGCCATCCATCACCTTCTATACAGTTTATATCTACATTGCAGGCTCCCGATTTTCCATATTGCCCGTCTTTCATTCCCGGAGGTGCAAATACTCCGGTAAAATCGTGTGCAACCTGGCCAATAGACAGTATTCCTTCTTCACCAGAACTTACCGGAAGTAAATACTCAACAATAATTTCATCTCCGGGAATAGGTTGTGTTGCAAGTATCCCTGACTGTTTATTATTTTTGCTGGTAAAGGCGCCTAATATCCATCTTTTCTGCGGATCGTAGATAAACAGTTCTGCACCTTCGGGAAGTTTAAATGAATCGAAGATTAAATTCAGGGAATAAGCTCCCTCGCTTGTTATGCCAAGTCTCCAGATACGATCGCCATTATCCAGTGTTTGCCACTCCCCTGAATTTTCAGGGTTCAGGTCCACTGCAAAAGGATAAGCAAACTGAAAAGGCTGATTTTTAACTGGCAGAGTATATTCTTTAATAATTTCAAGCTCACTGCTTTTAATTGCTGCCATTTTTACAAACTTATCCTTCGAATAGGAAAGTCCTGTTCTATTAGGATTTCCACCAGAACTGATCTGAGCAACAGAACCAGGTTCAGAGACAAAAACCAGTAGCAATATCAAAGTAATAACCCTTTGTATTCCTTTTAAAGTCTGGTTGCAGCTTTTTTTCACTTTCCTAATCATACTGTGATTTTAAAGCCCTGAATATACGATTAATTGGTGAATAATGATATTCTACAGCGGATAGCATTCACCCGGTCCCAGTATCTCCGGAAAATCCTTCTGCAAAATGCTCCTGCTTTGATAACACAAATCACATTCGTCATAAAAGCCATTATCAAATTTATATCCTTTTTCCAGAGCCAGTTCGTACAGCCCTTTCGGGCCATTATGTGCAATGATCTTTGTTATCATATTATGGTTTTCAGAATAACCCGCAATAATATCATTGAAACTTTGCCGGTAAATATTTCCAATAATAATGCCATAGCACACCATTACGTTACCATAAGGGTCTATCCATACCATGGCAGGGTTAAAGGGTGACCTGGTTCCCAGACATTCCGATAAATCGGTACAATAACCTGACGGAATATTATCTTTCTTGGGAACATTAATTGCAGAACCTTTTCCAATAGAACGTACTTTTGTAGGAGCTAAAGGAATTTTTAATCCATTTCTGGCAGAAGCAGCCAACCGATGGTAAGCCTGATTCGTTTGTTCATAACCTTCTATATCTTTTTGTAAAACCGCTCCCATAACATAGGAATGGATAGATAATTTCTCCTTAACCAAAGCATTGAT
>JAUWMO010000173.1 GCA_030613125.1 Bacteroidota bacterium
ATCAATGAACCTCCCTACATTCACAGCTTGCCCCCGATAAAACAATTACGCGTAACACAATTGGGTTATCCGGGACCACAACCAACCACGGTCCAACATTGTATTGGGGCACTGCATTTGATGAATTCAGCAATTTCAGTATTAAGAAGTAAGGGAATTGAAATCTCTGATGAAGAAGCTGAAGCCGTTTCCATTGCAATATTGTTACATGATATTGGCCATGGTCCGTTTTCGCATGCCCTGGAAAAAACCTTGATAGAGGGCATTACTCATGAAGACCTTTCCAGATTATTTATGGAAGAATTGAACAGAAGTTTTTCAGGACATTTCGAACTTGCCATTAAAATATTCAACAACCAGTATGAAAAGAAATTTTTATGTCAATTGGTATCAGGTCAGCTCGATATGGATCGACTTGATTATTTGCGAAGAGATAGTTTTTTTACTGGAGTTACAGAAGGAACCATAGGATCTGACCGAATAATCAAAATGGTTAATGTTGCAGGTGATAATTTAGTGGTCGAGTCAAAAGGTATTTATTCAATTGAGAGTTTTCTTATAGCCAGGCGGTTGATGTATTGGCAGGTTTATTTCCATAAAACTGTTCAATCAGCCGAACTATTACTTTTAAAAATATTAAAAAGAGCAAAAGAACTTGCTCTGCATGGTACACCATTATTTGGAACTCCTGCTTTGAAATTTTTTCTTTATCAAAATGTAAATTATATTTCTTTGTTTGGAAAAAACCCCATTTTTACACCCAGTCAGATATTGAAGAATTTTGCTGGTTTAGATGATAATGACATAATAACGTCAGCTAAAATATGGACTGAAAGTGACGATAAAGTTCTTGCACAGCTATGTAGACGGCTGATAAACAGAAATTTATTTAAAGCAGAATTGCAGGATCAACCTTTTAATGATGATGTTTTACAGTTATTGAAAAAATGGGTTGTCAGACAATATGATATCCGGAAAGAAGAGGCAGATTATTTCGTTTTTACTGAAATGATTAGTAATTATGCATACGATCCGGAGGATCATAGTATCCAGATATTGTTCAAAGATGGCAGTCTGCATGATATTAGTGAAGTTTCTGATATGCTTAATACTTCTGTATTATCAAAAACAGTAATGAAATATTGTTTTTGTTATCCAAAAGAATACAACAACAATAAAATTAACGGTTAATATTAATTCGTAAAAATAAATGTAATGGATTTTACCGCCAAAGCAATAGCTGAGTTTTTAAAAGGTGAAATTGTTGGAGATCCTGAGATAAGGGTTCATGATGTTTCTAAAATTGAGGAAGGAACTACAGGCCCCCTGACTTTTTTGGCTAACCCAAAGTACACTGAATATGTTTATAGTACAAATGCATCGATTATTATCGTAAATCGCGATTTTTTACCATCAAAAGAAGTAAAGGCTACCTTGATTAAAGTTGATGATGCATATCAGGCAATAGCTGCCCTGCTTCAATTATATGAATCATTGAAGCCAAAAAAAACAGGGATACATCCGCAATCCTGGATGGAAAAGTCAGTGCAAACAGGTGATGACTTATATGTTGGAGCGTATGCATACATTGATGAGAACTGCATTTTGGGAAATAATGTTAAAATTTACCCCCATGTATTTGTTGGAGATGGGGTAGAGATTGGTGATAACACCATTATTTATTCAGGTGCTAAGATTTATAATGGATGCAAAATAGGCAAGAATTGTATCATTCATGCTGGAGCGGTTATAGGTAGTGACGGCTTTGGTTTTGCACCTGAATCCGGCGATTATAAAAAAATTCCGCAGGTAGGGAATGTCATATTAAAAGATAATGTTGAGGTTGGTTCAAATACCACAATTGACCGTGCAACCATGGGTTCTACTATTATCGGGAAAGGAGTTAAACTGGATAATCTTATTATGATTGCTCATAATGTAACAGTGGGAGAAAACACTGTAATGGCAGCCCAGACCGGAATAGCGGGTTCAACCAAAATTGGCCGGGAGTGTATGTTTGGTGGTCAAGTGGGCATTGTTGGTCATCTTGAAATAGCAGATAAGGTAAAAATTGCTGCACAATCTGGCATAGGTGCCAGTATCAAGAATGAAAATATTATTGTTCAGGGATCACCAGCATATCAGGTAATAGATTACCAACGGTCATATGTATATTTCAAAAAGTTACCATCATTAGTTACCAGGCTGGAAGAATTAGAGAAAAAATGGAAAGAAATTAATAGAGAATAATCAGGTTTCCCATTTTTTCATTTTATATTTTACCCGGATAAATACTTTTTTCAATAGTTTAAGCACTGATTTACTGAATTTTTGTATCTTGCGCCCGTTTTGAAAGTAGAATTTATTAGTTGATATGGCTGATAAACAAAAGACTATAGAGAAACCGGTATCTCTATCAGGCATGGGATTACATTCAGGTGTTGAAGTTACAATTACTTTTAAACCTGCACCTGAAAATCATGGTTTCAAGTTTGTACGGACCGATTTGCCAGAAAATCCTGTAATTCGGGCTTTAGCCGACAATGTTGTGGATGCTACCCGGGGTACAACGCTTGAGGAAAACGGGGTCCGGGTTGCTACTGTTGAGCACGTGCTTGCAGCATTTTTCGGTCTTGAAATTGACAATGCTTTGATCGAAATTAAAGGGCCGGAAGCTCCGATTATGGGGGGAAGTTCAAAGAAATTTGTTGAAGCTATAAAAAATGCGGGAATTATTGAACAACAAGTAAAAAGAAACTATTACCATGTTAAAGAGAAAATAACCTTTTCTGACGAAAAAAATGGTGTGGATGTTATGATCTATCCCGATGATCACCTGAGTATCAATGTTCTGATCGATTATAATTCAAAAATTCTAGGAAACCAGTATGCTATTCTCAACAATATGTCCGATTTTGAAGAGAATATTTCAATGTGCCGCACATTTGTATTTTTTCGTGAACTGGAGCAGCTTGCAAAACAAGGGTTGATAAAAGGTGGCGATTTGGATAATGCTATTATTATAATGGACAGGTTTGTTGAACAGGCTGAGGTTGACAGAATTGCTGATCTTTTCCATAAACCACATATAAAAGTTAATTCAGAAGGAATTCTTAACAATGTTGATCTGCGTTTTTCAAATGAGCCTGCCAGACATAAACTTCTTGATATAATTGGCGACATGGCACTTATAGGACAACCTGTTATTGGTAAAATTGTTGCCACACGACCAGGTCATTATGCAAATACGGAACTTGCAAAAAAGATACGTCAGGAAATTAAAAAAGCAGCTTCAAAAAAGGATATTCCGGTTTATGACCCGACAGCCCCGCCAGTAATGGATACAATGAAAATCAGGAAAATTCTTCCGCACCGTTATCCTTTTTTAATGGTTGATAAGATTATTCACCTTGATGATCGTTCAGTCATTGGAATTAAGAATCTTACTTGCAATGAATTATTTTTCCAGGGTCATTTCCCTGATGAACCTGTAATGCCAGGTGTACTTCAAATTGAAGCCATGGCCCAGGTTGGAGGAGTTTTAGTTCTTTCAAAAGTGGATGATCCTGAGAATTATTCTACCTACTTCTTAAAAGTGGATAAAGTAAAATTTAAACAGAAGGTTGTGCCGGGAGATACCCTGATATTCAAAATAGCAATGATAGAACCCATGCGCCGCGGTATTGTAAGTATGTTCGGACAAGCATTCGTTGGAAACAGGCTTGTTATGGAAGGAGAATTAATGGCTCAGATTGTAAAGGATAAAAAGTAATGAATGATTCATGATCTTGCACATATTAATTCGGAAGCAAGAATCGGGAAAAATGTAACTATCGGGCCTTTTACTACTGTTGCAAAAGATGTTGTTATTGGGGATGGGACCTGGATTGGGCCAAATGCAACAATAATGGATGGGGCAAGGATAGGGAAGAACTGTAAGATTTTTCCTGGCGCCGTTGTGTCAGGCATACCACAGGATTTGAAATTTGTTGGTGAAATAACCACCCTGGAGGTTGGTGACAATACTATTATACGTGAGTGTGTTACACTTAACCGGGGAACCAAAGCAAAGAATAAAACTGTTATTGGGAATAACTGCCTGATTATGGCTTACACGCATGTTGCTCATGATTGTATTATTGGGAATAATTGTATTCTGGTAAATAATGTGGCTTTGGCCGGAGAGGTAGTAATTCATGATTTCGCTATCCTGGCTGGTCATACACTAGTACATCAATTTGTTCATATCGGGGCATATGTGATGATCGGTGGAGCTGGAAAAGTGCGTATTGATGTTCCTCCTTATATTAAAGCCGACAGGGAACCATTGTCGTACGTAGGTGTCAATTCAATAGGGTTAAGGCGCAGGGGGTTTTCAAATGAAAAAATAAATGAGATTCAGGATATTTATAGAATTCTATACCTTCAAAATTTAAATAATTCCCAGGCACTTATAGAAATTGAAAAAAAGATTCCATCTTCGCCTGAAAGAGATGAGATAATGGATTTTTTCCGTAAGTCAACCCGCGGAGTTATTCGCAGTTCCTGATTACTATTCCCCCTTTTTCGTATATTTAAATAATAAATTTTTATGAACAGAGAATAGCTTACTTAATAGGCTTCTTACGTAAAAACAATTCTCAGCTGCCTTAAGTATCCGTTTCGGCACCCTTGTTCATACAATCGATAATATCCAATGCAAGTTTTAATGATTTGTAACCATCATCGATCGAAACTTCAGGTGTAGTATTATTAATTATTGAATCGTGAAAACTATTCAACTCCTCACTCAGTGCATTAACAGGCATAATATCCAGTGATTCGAAAAATATCTGTTTTTTGGGTTTTCCTTCACCCAAATCCATAATGAGGGAAAAAGGGTCCTCTACATTCCCACGAACTTCATTAATTCGGACAACTTCTGATTTTTTTTCAAGAAAATCAATGGTTATGTAAGCTTCAGATTGGAATAACCGTAGTTTACGCATCTGTTTCAGGCTTATTCTGCTTGAAGTCATGTTGACAACACAGCCATTTGTGAATTCTACCCTTGCATTTGTAATATCAGGAGAATCACTGATTATTGGTACTCCACAGGAATGAATAAATTTTACGTCTGAATTAACAACATTAAGAATAATGTCAATATCATGAATCAAAAGATCAAGAACTACTGGTATATTCTTATTCCGGGGATGGAATTGTCCAAGGCGATGGAGTTCAATAAATTTCGGATCGTTGATGAATTTACGGACAGAGGTAAAGGCCGGATTAAATCTTTCAATATGTCCGACCTGGATCTTAACTTTATTTTTTAAAGTTAGGTTTTTTAGTGCCAGAGCTTCATCAAGAGTCGAAGTAACAGGCTTTTCTATAAAGACATGTTTCCCTGTCTTAATTGCCTTTTCAGCAACTTCAAAGTGAGAAATTGTTGGAACAACCACATCAATCACATCAGTTTTTTCGAGTAATGCATTGTATGAAGGAAATTGTTTAATACCAAACTCTTCTTCAACCTTGTCAGAAGTTGATTTATTGATATCATAGAATCCCACAAGTTTGAATTTGCTTTCTTTGAGACAACGAACATGATGTATTCCAAAATGCCCAACACCCAGGATTCCAACTCCTAGTTTCATTTAAATAGTTTTATATTTTTAACCTTTTTTCTGAGCAACTTGTTCCAATCATACTGAAGAACTTTATATCGTGTACCAACAAAAATACCTTTTGTTATCCTATTATGAAAATCAAATTAAAATAATAATTTATTTTTATACATTAGTAGGGATTATGAAGTATTATATAATTGCCGGTGAAGCCTCGGGAGATTTACATGGTTCAAACCTGATCAGGGCTATAAAAAAAATTGACAAAGAAGCCCTGTTTAGAGCTTGGGGTGGAGATATGATGGAAACAGCCGGTGCCCATCTTGTCAGGCATTTTCGCGATCATGCTTTTATGGGTTTGATGCCAGTGTTAAAGCATTATGGAATAATCCGAAAAAATTTCAAATTGGTTGTAAAAGATCTGGAAGATTATAAACCAGATGCTTTGATCCTGATTGACTACTCCGGGTTTAATTTAAGAGTGGCAAAAAAAGTTAAACACCTGGGATTTAAGATCTTTTACTATATATCTCCTCAGGTTTGGGCATGGAGGCATTACCGGGCCAATACCATTAAAAAGTTAATTGATAAAATGTTCTCAATTCTTCCTTTCGAGAAAGAATTCTATAAAAAGTATGATTTTGATGTCGAATATGTCGGACATCCTTTATTAGATTCCATCGGGGATTTTCGCTCTGCATTTAAAATTTCACGTGATGAATTTTTTAAAAAGAACAATTTATCAGATAAGCCTTTAATTGTTATCCTTCCTGGTAGCCGAAAACAAGAAATCCAGGCCATGTTTCCAATAATGCTAAAGTCATCGCAAAACTTTCCGGAGTATCAGTTTGTAATAGCAGGAACTTCAGCAATTGACACGGACATCTATAAGCAATATATGAAGGAGTATAATGTAAATCTGATTTTTGGTCAGACATATGAATTGCTTTCTTTTGCAAAAGCTGCTATGGTTACCAGTGGCACTGCCACACTCGAAACAGCGCTATTGAAAATTCCTCAGGTGGTATGTTACCGTGCTGGCTTAATATCATATTACATTGTGAAAAGTATGGTTAACGTCAAATATATATCACTGGTAAACCTGATTATGGACAATCTGGTTATACCTGAACTCATTCAGAATGACCTTACAGTGGATAACCTGACAGGAGAAGTTGAAAAACTTATGGAAAATTCATTATATCGTGCTGAAATGTTGAAGGAATATGACCTTCTTGAAGAAAAACTTGGCAAACCAGGAGCCTCAATGCGTGCAGCTACCGGAATTTGCCAGGCCTTAACCAATGCCTGAGAACCGGTTGAATCAAAAAACACTCTTTTCAGGAAATCTGAGATGGAAAATTTTGATTCCTGCCTGTATAAAATTGAACTACGTAGTTTAATCGCTCTGTTCTAAATTACATAGCCTGGATAAATTTATACATAAATGTATCCCCCGCTGGCGGGGGAATTTAAAGCCTGCCTGTACGTAGCCGTTTCGGCGAAGGCAGGGGGGTGGAGTTCTTATAACCCTATATTATCTATAAAATTCTGAATCTTAAGAATAACCAAATCTATCCGATTTAGTATTTCTTCATCCCTGAATCGTATCAAATGAAACCCTGCTTCTTTTAAGTCTCTTTCCTTTATTT
>JAUWMO010000088.1 GCA_030613125.1 Bacteroidota bacterium
CTGGCTGGAAAGCCATCGATGTTGGTACCATCCCCCAATGTTGCCGAGAATCATCAAACAAGGAACGCTATGGCTCTTGTTTGTAAAGATGCTGCAGTTCTTATAGACGATGATAAAGCTGGTGAGAAATTGATACCTGAAGCATTGGAATTGATAGATAATGAAATGGCACTCAGGAATTTTTCAAAGAACATCAAGAAACTGGCTGTGCCTGATTCGGCAAATATCATCGCCAGTGAAGTTATTAAGCTATGTAATAATTAAATGGATCTCAAAAAGATAAATAGAGTATATTTTATTGGAATAGGCGGAATTGGAATGAGTTCTCTGGCTCGATATTTTCTTGCCGGAGGTTATGACGTAGCAGGATATGATCGTGTTTCAACATATCTTACCAATGAGCTTATAAAAGAAGGAGCTATTATTCATTATAATGATGATCCTGAAGAGATCCCTTCTGAATTTTGTGATAAGACACTAAGCGATTCAACCCTGGTGGTTGTGACTCCTGCTATTCCACATGATAATATTGAATTGAATTTTTTCAGGGATAATAATTTTCGCATTCTTAAGCGGTCACAGGTTCTTGGAATTATTTCTGATAAAATGAAAACAATCGCAGTGGCAGGAACACATGGGAAAACCAGTATTTCAACTATGATTGCTCATATTTTAAAGCAATCCGACCTGGATTGTACTGCTTTCCTTGGAGGCGTTTCAAAAAATTATGAAAATAATTTGATTCTTGGAAAAAGTGATATCGCGGTACTGGAAGCTGATGAGTTTGACCGTTCCTTCCTTCAAATTCATCCTGAATTTGCGGTAATTTCATCAGTTGATGCCGATCATCTGGATATTTATGGTGATAAAAAACAGTTAGATGAGTCTTTCAGGTTGTTTATCAGCCAGATCAAAAAGGGTGGAAAATTAGTCATCAAGAAAAACCTGGATCTTACACTTCCGGAAAATACCGACTTAGAAGTTTATTCATATTCCCTAAATCAAAAAGCTGATTTTTATGCAAAAAATATCAAATTTCTGGATGGTTTCTATGTGTTTGATATTATAGTACCTGATGGAGTGATTGAAAATGTCAGACTTGGTTTTTTAGGAAAAATGAATGTTGAAAATGCTGTTGCAGCTATTGGCATTTCATGGATCTTGGGTGTTCCGGAAATAATAATAAAAAAGGCAATACTTTGTTTCACCGGAGTTAAACGCAGGTTTGATGTAAGGTTCAGATCTGGTAAGACTGTATTTATTGATGATTATGCACATCATCCGGTTGAATTGAATTCTGTAATTGCATCTGTCAGGGAAATTTTTCCCGGGAAACAGATCACAGGTATATTTCAACCACATCTGTATTCAAGGACCCGCGATTTCAGTGATGAATTTGCTAAAAGTCTGGAAAAGTTGGACAGACTGATATTGATGGATATATATCCGGCCAGGGAAAAACCGATAAAAGGGGTTTCATCAGAGCTGATATATGATAAAGCTAAAATGAAAGACAAAATAATTTTAGAAAAAAATGAAATAATACAATATCTCCGTAATACTGATGTAGAAGTTTTATTAACACTAGGAGCCGGGGATATTGACCAATTAGTAAGTTTGATTGAGGAAGTTTTAAAAGGAAACGAAAATAGGGTTTTCTGAAGGATTAATGAAAAGAGTACAAAAAATATTGATATGGGTAGGTATCATAGCGTATATGTTCGTGGTACTTGGGCTTGTGGATAATAAAATGGATAAGATCCCATGCGAAGTGGTCTCAGTCATTGTAAAGGATTCAACTAAAAACCACTTTATCGAATCCCATGACATATATTCTATGGTGATTTTTTATGATAAGAATATTCTGGGCAAGCCATTTAACATGATCAATACTGAAGAAATAGAAGATTTATTAGGCAAATATCCATTTGTCAGAAATGCCCAGGTCTTTAAAGGTTCAAACGGTAAAATAAATATTTCAGTCACCCAGAGAGAACCTGTTGTAAGAGTACTGAATTATAATGATCAGGGATATTATATAGATGATGAGGGATTTGTAATGCCGGTTAGTGAATATTATACAGCAAGGGTACTTGTTGTAAATGGCTGGAACCTGGGTGGGATAAATCCCGGTTTTAATTTAGAGGATTATAAAGAAAATAGTAAATATAAAACACTTCAGGATGTGTACCTTTTATCAAAATTCATTCATCATGATAAATTCTGGAAGGCCCAAATTGAACAGATCTATGTTGCACGATCAGGTGAGTTTGAGCTGATACCAAGGGTTGGTGCTCACTCAATCATCTTTGGTGACCTGAATAAATTTCATGAAAAATTCAGGAAACTATATGCATTATATATCTACGGATTAAAAAATGAAGGCTGGAATACATATAACAGAATTAATCTGAAGTATGAAGGCCAGGTAGTTTGTACAAAAAGATGAGATGGAAGGATCTTTCGGAAAAATTAATAATATATAAAATAATAAATTAAATATGTTTAACCGGATAAGCATTTTGTTATGAGTAAAAAAGAAGAATTTGTTGCAGCAATCGATATTGGAACAACAAAAATTGTTTCAATAGTCGGTAGTAAAAACGACCATGGAAAGCTTGAAGTGCTTGCAATTAGCAAAGCCCCTTCAAAAGGCGTAAAAAGAGGTGTTGTTCAGAATATTGAAGAAACTGTAAATGCCATTAAGAGTACCATTGAAGAGGTTCAGGGAACTTCTGGAGTGGTTTTTTCAGAAGTTTTTGTGGGTATAGCCGGGCAACACATAAAAAGCATACGCAACCGCGGGTATATTAACAGGGAATTTGATGAAGAAGAAATTACAAAGGGAGATATTCAACGTTTGCTTGAGGATATGCATAGAATTCCTATTGATGTTGGAGAGGAGATTATTCATGTACTTCCTCAGAACTTTATTGTTGACCATGAAACTGGTGTTAAGAATCCGGTAGGGATGTCGGGAAGACGGCTGGAAGGTAACTTTCATATTGTCATTGGCCGTGTTGCCTCGGCCAGAAATATCGAGAAATGTGTCAAAAGGGTTGGGCTTGAAATTAATGAATTAATTCTCGAACCACTTGCATCTTCAGAAGCTGTTCTGACATCTGATGAAAAAGAGGCAGGAGTGGCCCTGGTCGATATAGGAGGTGGAACAACCGATGTGGCTGTTTATTATGACAATGTAATTCGCCACACTGCTGTTATACCATTTGGTGGGAATGTTATTACAAATGATATAAAAGAAGGATGCGCTATTTTGAGCCGGCAGGCTGAATCTTTGAAAATGCAATACGGATCAGCGTTAGGTGATATTGCTCCTGAAGATAGAGTTGTTACTATACCAGGTATTAGTGGCAGGGAGCCTAAAGAGATATCATTTAAGAACCTTGCCTATATTATTCAATCAAGAATGGAAGAGATAATTGATGCAGTTACCTTCGAGATTCAGAATTCAGGGTATTTTGATAAATTGGCTGCAGGTATTGTGCTTACTGGTGGCGGAGCTCTTTTAAAACACCTGCCTCAACTGGTAAAGTTCAGGACCGGGATGGATGTAAGGATTGGTTTTCCAAACCTGCATCTTGCCGGCGATGTTGGAGATGATATAAACCAGCCAATGTTTTCAACCAGTATTGGATTAGTTTTAAAAGGATTTGAATACATGAAAAACAACCAACGAGAAACACCGGAAAAGGAAGAAACAATAATAGATTTTAATGAAGAAATTAAAGGGGATGATGATTTATTACCAAAAAGGAATCTGTTTGATAAATTTAAAAACACATTGAATGAAATTTTTGCTGAAAATGATATGAAACTCGAGTAAGAAAATTATACTGATTAGAATATTTAAAAACGATTAAATCTGAATATTATGTCTGAAGAACTCATGAATTTTGATCTGCCGGTTGACCGGTCATCAATAATTAAGGTGCTTGGAATAGGAGGTGGAGGGAGCAATGCTGTAAACTATATGTTTGAGAGGGGGATTATTGATGTTAATTTTATGGTATGCAACACTGATGCTCAGGCCTTGGAGAGCAGTCCAGTAGCTGTGAAGATACAGATAGGTGAGTCTATTACTGAAGGGAGGGGCGCAGGGAATATCCCTGAGATTGGAAGGCAGGCTGCCCAGGAAAATTTGGATGACGTAATGGAGCCTTTGTTGAAAAATACTAAAATGGTTTTTCTTACTGCCGGTATGGGAGGAGGAACCGGAACAGGAGCGGCCCCTGTTATTGCAAAGGCGTGTAAGGAGGAGGGAATATTAACTGTTGCAATTGTAACTATTCCTTTCAAGTTTGAGGGTCATAAAAGGATTAAACAGGCTATTGAAGGCATTAATGAGCTTAAGAATTATGTTGATTCCCTGCTGGTGATTAATAACGAAAAACTCAGGGAGATATATGGTGATCTTAAACTTTCTGATGCTTTTTCAAGAGCCGATGATATACTTTCAAAAGCTGCAAAGGGAATTGCAGAAATTATTACTGTTCATGGATATATAAATGTTGATTTTGCAGATGTGGAAACAGTAATGACAAATTCAGGCGTTGCAATGATGGGATCAGGAGAAGCCGAAGGTGAAGGACGGGCACTTAAAGCAGTTGAAACAGCAATAACCTCACCACTTCTTAACTCTAATGATATAACCGGTGCAAAAAGTATTCTCTTAAATATTACTTCCGGAAATAATGAAATAAGTATGGACGAAGTTGGTGAAATAACCGATTATATTAATTCATCAGCTGCAGATGATGCCCTTATTATTTGGGGAACAGGTAAGGATGAGACTTTAGAAGAAAAAGCTTCTGTGATTGTGATTGCCACAGGCTTTGAAGCCAATTCAATTCCAGAACTATATGAAACCCAAAAAACATTTCAAAAAGTCATCCTGAATGTAAATAAATCACAAATTCCAATAACAGGATCTGAATTTGAAATAAAGGATAAAGATCTGGGTACATATTCTCTTGATGAGTTTGATAATTCACAGAGAACAATTGATTTTGGTTTTTCAGTGCCTGTGGATGGTGAGCAACAAGATATAAATCAGAAAAATGAATTTGCAGATGAGGAGAAAACATCTGAGCGTATAAGAAAAATAAAAGAGCATCAGAACTACCTTAAGGATCAAGGTTATCTTGAAAATGACAAAAAAGATGAAATTGAAGAAATGGAGAACCAGCCGGCATACCTCAGAAAAAACCGAAAAATTGACAAACCTAAATATTCTGTAAAACGAAAGATTTCAAAATACTCTTTGTATGATGATGAGAATGGAACACGATTAAATTCCGATAACTCATATTTGCACGATAATGTAGATTAATTGCTAATAAAACCTAGCCCGTTTATCCTTTACATTTGCATTTTCGAGTAGTGCATTATAAGTTTCGAAATTCACCCTGTTTTGGTATATGCTTATTAGATTATTTTTTTCAGTCTCTGAACTAATGTCCTCTCCTTCAGTTACAACTGTTACTTGAACAACATATACACCATTTAAACCTTCTATTGGTTTCGAAATCATATTTTCTGAAAGATTTACTGCTGTTCCTATAACATTTGGTTCAATACCGGCACCCGGAATAGAGAATGAATTGAAATTGATATCCGTGGCCTCCTGTACGTTTGCATTGATATTTCCGGCAAGGTCATTTAGAGTATTAACTCCGGCCATTTCTTCATTCAGAGTTTTAATAAGTGACTCAGCTTTTTTCTTTTTTATAGCATTCAATTTTACATCTTCTTTAACCTGCTCAAAAGAGGCAATTCCTTCCTCTTTAACATCAGTTAAATAAGCCACAACGAATTTATCCTCCAATTCCAAAACAGCCTGATTATTCTGATCAAGAACTATACTGCCTTCTTTATTTTCATATACTGCTCTGATAAGAATACGTGGCGATTCCAGACCAGGGATCTGTCGATCACCTTCTTTAATATCATTTGCAACACGTTTATTCAGTCCACCTTCTTCAATAGCTGATATAAACTTATCATAGGTGTTGTTGGTCCCTGCAAACCGGCTGGCCTCGGAATAAATATTCTGGTAAGTATTTGAACTTGGTTGAATATCCCGTGCTAATATTCCTACCTGCACTTTATTAACCTTTGGTCCCTGATCGAGAATTTCAATAATATGTAATCCGAATTGTGATTCAACAATTGTAATATCACCTTTCTTCCCATAGAAGCAAGCATCATTAAAGGGTTTTACCATACTGCCTTCTGTAAACCAACCAAGATCTCCACCGAGTTGAGCACTTCCCTGATCGTCTGAATTAAAAGTAGCAAGCAAGGCAAAATCAACACCTGTATCAATAAGGTTTTTTAAACTGTCGGCTACTTGCTTAGAACGTTTAGCAGATCTTTCAGGACCTGGTAATATCAGAATATGACGTGCGCGTACAGAATCGGGAAGCATATTTTTAGTTGTGAGCCTGGCTAGCTTGTAGGTTTCATTTTCAAAATATGGACCATAAACAGCACCTTCCTCGCTACTAAACATAAAATCATTGATAACTTCAGGAAGTTCCCCATCCTTATAGTTTTTGTAATCATAGGGAATATCAGAATTTGCATTGACAAACTGAGCCACATCATTGGTTTCTTCTAAATCCGACTTAATATCATTTATCCATTCTTCAGAATCACTTACATCTTTTGGTGATGGGTTTACATCAAATACAATGTATTCAATATTCCGTGATGCCGATTGTTTATAATTATCTTTGTGTTCATTATAATATTTATGCAATTCTTCATTTGATACTGACACAGTTGAATCATTAACATCAGAGTATCGTTGTACGATATAACTGAAGTCGACCCGTTTATTATTTTCAGCAATTTCCGCTTCAGTTTGCAGTGTAGTTACATACAAACCTTTGCGTACAAGTGATAAATACTTTGTAAAAAGTTTTTCGTCATTTATCTGATTTTCCATAAACATCCAGTATTTCCTTTGATTCCCGGTCTCATCGTTTTCCAGGTTTTTAAGAAAACGAATTAAAGCACCACGATCAAAAATGCCTGTTTGAGGATCAGTAAATATCTGTCGTATATATGCATGTGGGTTTTCACCCTGTACCAAATCGAAAAGTTCATCAGAACTAACAGACAAACCAAGTTTTTTGTACTCTTTCATCATAACAAATTCCCGAACCATCTGGTCCCAGGTCTGTTGCCGAATGCTTGTTATGGTCGCTTCATCAATTGTTGTTTGCCCTGAAAGCTTGTATATTTCGGTTAGATCATTTATTCTTTTATCAAAATCGAGATACGACACAGATTCACCTGCAATTTCAGCAATCTCAAGTTTTTTCTTCATACCAATGCCTGAACTTCCCTGACCTAAAAAGTCACCAAGTACGAAAGCAATGATAGCTAAACCGATGATAATTGCTATAAGTATGCCTGCCCTGTCCCTTATGGATTGTAGTGTAGCCATGAATCTTTGTTTAATATTTATTGTCAGAAATTTTCAGGCAGCAAATATAAGAAAATATGGGGCATGAACGGTAATGAATTAGTAAATTTTTACTTATAAAATTTATGATGGAATTATGTTTGTGGTTCCATCAGGAAGATTAGGCATTGAGTATTTTCAGGAACACCAATTCTATTTTGGTTTCGCTGACTTTCAGAATTTTAAACTCACATGATTCAATAGCAATATGCTGATTTAACTTGGGAATGCTCTCATGATAGAAAAGAATTAACCCTGCAAGTGTTTCATACTCATCTTTTTCCGGTAAACCAATTTTATATTTTTCATTCAAGTAATCTATTTCTGTTCTTCCGGAGAATATGAATTCCCTGTCATTAATTTTTCGATCAATGAGATCCGAAATATCGTGCTCGTCTTCAATTTCCCCAAATATTTCTTCTAAAATATCTTCAATTGTAACAATTCCTGAGGTGCCTCCAAACTCATCTACTATCAGGGCAATATTCTTCTTTTCATCTACAAACATCTTCAATAATTTATTTGCAGGCATCGATTCAGGTACAATGGGCAGTGAAACAACTAATGAACGGATATTTTCATTTTCACCAAAAAGGTCTTTCATATTTACATACCCGATAATGTTGTCAATTGACTCATTAAAAATTAAAATTTTTGAAAGACCGGATTCTATAAATGTCAATCTTAATTCTTCAGCCTTTGATTTTATATCAAGAGCAACAACCTCGGTACGTGGGATCATACATTCCCGTAATTTTACTTCTGAGAAATCCAGTGCGTTCTGGAATATCTTTATATCATGGTCTTCTTCATGTTCATTTACATCCCTGTTTCGACTTTCACTCATAAGATGATTCAGATCAGGCTTGCCAAACAACTGGCGTTCAGCACCATTAGTAATTTTAACTCTGAAAAAAACTTTAAGTATCAAATATGAAAGAGTAATCGTAAATTTACTAATCGGATAAAAAAGTAAATAAAAAAATAGAACGGGAATACTTAATATTTTTAGAAAACTATTGGAATTTAAACGGAAAAGAGCCTTTGGTAAAAATTCAGCAGTTACAAGGATGATCAAAGTTGAAATAATTGTCTGAATGATAAGGATACCTGTATCTGATTGAGTAAAGTTCCTGATCAGGGGTTCAAGTTGCATTGCCATGATAATTCCAAAAATTACCAGAGCAAGATTATTCCCTATGAGCATTGTAACAATATACTGTCCAGGGTTATTTGTGTATAATGAAATTATCTGGGAAGTAAAAGTTCGCTGTTTCTTGTCAATTTCAAGCCTCAATTTATTTGATGTCACAAAAGCGATTTCCATTCCTGAAAAGAAGGCAGAGAATAAAAGTGTGAGGAGAATGACAATCAAGTAGTTCATGGGTTTGAATGAATTTTATTTGAATTTGAATGAAAAGCTTTTTGCTTTCTGATATATCTTCGTAATAAAAACATAAAAAAAGAAATTACTGAAATAACCAACAACATTAGATTATTTTTAAAACCCTCCTTAACACCATTAAAAATCCAGGTAATTAAGCTTATTATAGCTATAATGATCCAGACATATTCCATAATAGTATGGAATTTATCCGGGTTTCCTTTTATAGTTTTCTTTTGTTTCATTGCCATTATGAAACTCATCCTGTGAATCAACAAAGGAATAGTGGAGATGGTTTTATATGTATCAGGAGAATCATTTATTTTTCCGGATCATGATAAATAACACCTTTCACTTTAGTAATTGTCCATGATGAGAATGTTTGGTCCGACTCAAAACCATTGCCATATATCACATCTTCCTCGGTAGTTATTTTTACAAATTTATTTGAATAGATTCTGTTTTCTTTTTCATTCCAGAAAAGCAGTTCAGTATTCAAAACCTCACCTTTATTATTGATTGCTACTACACTATCGGAGGCTTCCCAAAGGGTTTCATTTTCGTGGTATATTGCATGTTTGGCACTTAACGAGGATTCAACCAGGCCATTTTTATCAAAAAAAAGGACCCTGATACCCTTTGAAAAAAAAATTTTATTATAATCATCTCCCGAAAACCTTTCAACAAGAGGTGCGGTTACCTTTAATTTGATCTTTCCTGAATCAGTATAAATAGTCTCAAGGTTCATAATACTTTGGGTGGGTTGTGTATCCAGACTTGTGAGAATATTTACCACCTCAACATCATTTTTTTTGCATGAAAAAAGCATGATGATTCCTAAAGATAGGATCAAAATGCTTTTTATAAATATATTATTACTATTCTTTATGATGCGAAAAGTTACTATATTATTTGGTTCTGACTTTCGTAGATTCATTGATCCATCCCCCAAGTTTATAAGTATCTCCTACCTTATATCCATAGAAAAAGACCGTTTCGGTATCCGGGAAATATTTTGAATAGGTTCTGATCTTTTCATTTACGATCCGGGCTAACCCGGACTCCTTTTGCCGGGCTATTTTAAACTGATCAACAGCAATCCAGTAAACCGCAGTATGGGCAAGGTCATCTTCTCCAAAATTTTTAGCACCTGCATATATATTGCCCAGCAACATATATGGTCGTCCGGAATTAGGATTTGCTTGTATAGCTTGTTGTGCATATTGTTTAGCCTGCGGGAGGTCATTGTATTCACTCTGAATAATGTAACCAAGTTCAACCAGGTATTTTGACTTTGCAGGCCTATCAGTTTCCTGATTAACTGCTTGTTTGTAATACTTAATTGCAGCCTGGTATTTGCTTTGTTTATTGTATAACTGGGCAATGTGGTAAGCAAGATTAGCAGAGGGTTCTATTTTATTCAAAGCAATTGTTGCATTAAGGTACAGCTCAGATTCAGTACATCCTGTGCTATTAAGCCAGTAACTGATTTTTTTAAGTATATCGACATCATCAGGATTTTCTTTAAACTGGGGAGTAAATAGTTGGATAAGCGATTCACAGGAAGCTGCTCCACTATTGGCAAAATTCGCCATTATTGATTCCTTAAGGTCATCCAGTTCTTCATCATCCGGATTTTTTTCTAATTGTTTGTCGAGTATATCAATAGTTTTAGCATAGTTTTCAACTACTTCCTGTTCAGAAAGAGCATTGTTCCCGAAGAGATCCAATGTTATTGTCATATAGGAAACAATAACACTTTTTGGGGCTTTATATTTAAAAGCATTAATTGATTCAGAACTAAAGTCATAAGCCTTCTGCGTAAAAGTTAAATCATTCTTTTTAAAGCGTAAAATATCCTGTGCTTTAAAACCTAAAACCTTGGCCCTGTCAGTAGGATACCATTTAACTCTCTGGTCATATATCTGCAATAAGGTATCAACTAACGAATTTTTAAGATCAATTTTATTTTTATTCTGTGCTTCAATTATGTAAAACTTATACATATTGGCGCCGTGTTGATAAATGCTTCTTGAAGCTTTGGGACATTCGGCATAAACAATTCTCCAGTAAGGAAAGGCATCCTTATAGATCTTTTGTTTATAATACTCGCGGTAGAGTGAGTAGTTCCTGATGCAACGGATAGAATCTTCTCCTTTCCCCCATCGTGATCCGTCTTCAACACCTTTTTGAGATAAACCAGACAAGAC
>JAUWMO010000069.1 GCA_030613125.1 Bacteroidota bacterium
TTAATAATCAATACAAAATTACAGCAAATGCTGATCTGATGTTTGATCAGAATCAATACAAAACAACATTCGGATTTGCATATTTTTACTATCCATCATTATATTACGGGCTTGGCAATGATACAAAGGTTGAAGATGAACGCGTAGTTTTATATAAAACCTTAAAACTACGTACTAAGCTCATGTATAATATTACCAAATCCTGGTATCTTGGTATTGGTTATGACTATATAAATGATTTTCAGGTAGAATTCGACACAATACATTCAGAAAGTGATACTTTACTTAAGGAATATGAAGGTGTACAGTCAGGACTTGGACTAAGTTATACCCGGGAAATGCGTGATAACCGTATAAATGCAAAAAAAGGATCATATATATTTGTTGAATACCAGTTCTTTACAAAATGGCTGGGAAGTAAATTTAATTATAGAGTGCTCACAATAGACCTGCGAAAATATATTACACCTTTAAAATTTCTTACAATAGCCGGTCAATTATATAGTAAGACAGCAACACGGGATGTCCCGGTACAATCATTGGCTTTATTAGGTGGTCCGGACAGAATGCGGGGAATTTATGCAGGAAGGTACAGGGATAAAACATCTATAACAGGCCAGATAGAATTAAGGTTCCCCCTGGTATGGATCATAAGTGGGGTGACCTTTGCCAGTGTCGGGCAGGTGGCGCCAGATTATGGATCTTATTACATGGATGGTTTCAAACTTGCCGGAGGATGGGGTCTAAGGTTGATGATTGATAGTGCAACAAGGTCAACAATTCGTCTGGATTTTGGTTATAGTAAAGACCAAAGAGCGATTTACTTTGGATTTAATGAAGCATTTTAATATTTCTGGTTTCTTTGAACAAAATAGTGGGTTTTATGCTGATATTGTAATTTTTGACCATGAAAATGTCAGGGATCATACCACATTTGATGATCCTCACAAATATTCAAGTGGAATAATACATGTTTTTGTTAACGAGACTCAGATATTAAAAAACGGGGAACATACAGGGGCAAAACCCAGCCGGGTTGTTAGAGGACCAGGATGGAAGCAATAAACTTACTTCTTACCCGAATGTGCTAATTTGCATTAACATATCGTAATTCTTAATGCTGATAGTCTTTCCATTCATAGAAATAATACCATCATCTTTAAACTTTTTAAGCATCCTGATCACACTTTCAGTAGACATTCCTGAAAGCTCGGCCAATTCTTTCCTTGAAAGATTCAGTTCAAAATCATTTGATTTAAATATCCGTTCAGCCAAGCAGAGAATAATATCGGCTAATCTTCCGTATAATTGTTTGTGTGTCAAGCTAAAGAACCTGCCAAATGTTTGAATTGAATTTTCACAAAGAATATCAATAATTGAAGATGCAAAGGCAACATTGGTATTGATGATCTGCCTGAAAATATTTATATCAATCAGGATTGCCTCAGTATCTTCATATGCCAGAGCAGAGTAATGAAAAATATTATTATCTTTTAGTATTGATGAAAGGTTTATCAGATTTCCTGCAGGAATGATCTTCAATATTAATGACTCATTATCCCCTTCAAGATACACCTTTATCAACCCCTTTTGCAAATAAATCACATGTGAAGCAAATGTGCCATGCTTACAAATCATCTCACCTTTTCTATACTTTATCTGCACCTGGTTCTCTTCCATCAATGCCAAATCATCTTCCGTGAGTTTTTCAAAACAATCACATTTATCACTTCTTACTGTGCAGCTATGTAAAGTAGAAAACCCTTTCATGACAATATTTTCAGGTGTTAATTAATTAACAAATATAATGATTTATCATAAAATGAACTGATTTAGGTCAGCTTTCTTATTAATTAACGTCAATAATAATTATGGTTGAATATCAGTCAATTTCGCTTTTGAAATAATTATTAATATATAAATTTTAAAAAACAATTTTTTACTTACATAATAAACTCAAAACAATGGAAAGCAATATCACTGAAACTCTTGATTGCAAAGGACTTTCATGTCCAATGCCTATGATGAAACTGGCCAAGGCCATGAAAGGATTAAACTCAGGTGACGTCCTTGAAATGCTTGGAACCGATCCCGGAACCAAATCCGATCTGCCAAGATGGTGTGAAAAAGGAGGACATTCACTTCTAGAAAAGAATGAACTGGAGGGAGGCGTTTTTAGATTTGTAATTAAAAAAAAATAAGAAATAATTATGGCCGCACAAAATGAGGAGCCAAAGGCTCTTAACTTGTTATTCAGGACATTCTTCTCAAAACACTGGCCTGTCTGGGTGGGTGGCATTACTCTCGGAATATTGAATATTCTGCTTTTTGCCATTAAAAGTCCATGGGGAGCCTCAGGGGGAATAAACAACTGGGGTGAAAACCTTTTTAAATCATTTGGATTATTCGGATTTGAAGGAACCACACCTGTAAATGCCCATTTTTATGGCTTATTATGTCTGATACTTGTTATCGGGGCTTTTGTAGGTGCCTTGCTCTCAAAAGAATTTGCCCTGCGCATTCCTCCTAAAGGAGAGCTTGTAAAAGGCTTTTTAGGGGGTGGATTAATGGCCCTGGGTGCTGCTGTGGGTATGGGTTGTACCATAGGTTCATTTTTCAGTGGGGTTCCTGCCCTCTCAGGAGGTGCAATAATTTTTACCATGGGCCTTTTTGCGGGTGTTATAGTTGCACTAAAATATCTTTTATGGGAGATGGAAAATCTGCCTGGTGTCAGTACAGGAAAAAGTTATACTTTCCTTGCTGTTTCAGAAAAAAAAGGTAAATGGCAAATCTGGCTTGGCTGGATTGTCTCTATTGTAATTTTTTTGATTGCCTGGTTTGTTGCCGGGACCAATAGCATTCTGGCCTGGTTCATTATATCCGGATTATTAATGGGATTAATCTGTCAGCGTTCGAGGTTTTGTATAGTAAAAGCATTCAGGGACCCGTTCATGACCGGTGAAAGTGATGGATCTGTTGGTGTTATGGCAGGATTACTAGTAACACTTGTAGGCTTTACTGCAATAAAGTACTTTGGTATTGGCCTTGGAGATGTTTCACTACGTGCACGGGAAATGACCTGGGTATATCCGCATTTTTGGTTTAGAGCCTTAATCGGAGGATTTGTATTTGGAGTCGGAATGACAATTGCCGGAGGATGTGCTGTAGGTACGTTATGGCGTGTGGGTGAAGGACAGGTGAAATTATGGATGTCAGCAATAGGATTTATCCTGATATCTCCCATTTCCAGAAAATTTATTGCTCCTCCATTGGTAGACCTGATGCCTCACAGTATGAAATTTAAAAATTACCTGCCTGATTATATCGGTTATACAGGTGCATTCCTGCTTGTTTGCCTTTTCATTCTATTATGGTATGTATTTGTAAAATGGAATGAACGGACCGGAAAGTTCAGCGCTTTTTAACGAGTATCTTATAAATATTTAATTATGAAAATATGAAAAAAATAAAAATATTAAGATTACTCACTGCTGTCGTGGTTATTCTATTCATTAGTAGCTGCATGGCCAGCTTTGAAGATGGCAGTGAGCTTGCTGAGGTAGCAAAAAAGGGAATAGCCGAAATGCCTGTAGACAGCCTGATTACAAAATTAGAAAACTATGACCCTATAATGCTTCTCGATATCCGACAAGCTTCGGAATTTGAGGAAGGGAACATCCCTAGCTCTGTACTCCTTCCACGGGGTGAGTTAGAGTTCAAGATCACAGATGAATCATTCTGGGAAAAAATATTCCTGTATGCTCCTTTACCTGAAGATGAAATAGTTGTCTATTGTAAGAGTGGCGGAAGGGGTGCCCTGGCAGCTGAAAGCCTTCAAAAACTGGGATTTTCAAATGTTTATTCACTGCAGGGAGGCTACAAAGCCTACCAGGCTAAAACGGAATGATTGGTGGAATAAACCTTAGACAATATGTTTAACTGGATTAGAATCCATATAAAAATTAAAAAAATGAAACACAAATTCATATTTATCCCAGTTTTATGTGCCGCTGTATGCATATTCTTTTCCTGCTCCTCAGGAACCGGAAAAACTTTTGAAAATGTTACAGCTATGGTGGAAGCTGAAAAGGAGAATACCAGGGCTATCGGTGCAGCAGATCTGAACAGCCTGATTGAAGAAGGATGCCAGATGCAGATCATTGATTGCAGGGAGGAGTCAGACTACCTGGCTGGTCACATACCCGGAGCAGTAAACATTCCCAGGGGCATTTTAGAGTTTTCTCCAAAAATTTCAAACAGAAGGCTCAAAACCATTGTGATTGGCAATGATGAAGGCAGTGCTGTACTTGCTGCTGCAACCCTGAAGAAACTAAAATACTTTGACAGCTTTTACCTTGATTGTAGCTGGGAAGACTGGACAAAGACCTTTCCTGAACTCATTGAGGAAGGTTCAGGTAAAGAGGAAGTCATTTTGAAAAAGGTAAAAGCGCCTGAAGGATGTTAGAAAATAATATGTAACCAATCCACCAACAACTCTTATTACAGTCTTTATATTAAGAGCCTTATGGAGGTCCCTGGTTCATAAACCGGGGACCTTTCTTATACTAAATAATATTTATTAATCAACCTGAATCACAAAAGCGTTCTTTCTTGTAAGCCTGTGATTATATTGAAATTTTTACAGCAACCATCTTTATTGTTATTTAATAATATTTTATCGCTTTTCAACCCTTGAAGCCATTTGCAGGGTTTTGGAATGCCAGCCGGCAGATATTCTGGAATTCACACCTGAAAGACAGGATTAAAATTGATGAATAGATTATTTTTTTAATTACAATGACTATTTTTGAAGCGCTGTTTTATGGTATTCGGTTGAAGTATTATAAATTCTAACAATGAAAACATTAGTCCGTACACTTCTATTTCTAATCATTCCAATTAACCTGTTTTCACAAACAATACACCATGAGATAAAGGCAGGTATTGTTATCCAGGAACATCGTATTGAGGTTGTTGATGAAATATCTTTTCCAAAGGAATATCTGATAGCCAACCCAGACCTGGTTTTTTCGCTTCATTCTGAACTTAAGGTCTATTCAATGGATAAAAAAACCGTGATTAAAGAAATTCCGGGCGAGGAAAACAAAGATGCCAGGGTTCCCATAAAAACATACAGAATTCAAGCACCAGGAAAGGACAAAGAGAGAGTTATATTAAGTATTGGTTATTCAGGGAAAATCAATGATGACATCACTACCGGAGCTGCTGAATATGCCCGTGGATTTAGTGAGACAAGCGGTATAATATCGGAAAAAGGTATTTATTTAGCTGGCTCCACTCAATGGGTCCCGAAATTCAAAAATGTTGAACTAATAAGCTTCATACTGGATGTGACTATAGATCCGGAATGGAGCATTGTTTCCCAGGGAACAAGGACCATTAATGAAACAAAGGAAGGGAAAAAATATATCCGCTATGAATCTCCCGAGCCCATGGATGAGATCTATTTAATTGGCGGAAAGTGGACCGAGTATTCGATTCCCTCCGAAAAAGTTTTATTCCAGGCTTTTTTACGAACACCTGACGAAAAACTTGCAAATAAGTACCTGGGAGCTACGCAGAAGTATTTATCCATGTATGAAAAAATGATCGGCCCTTACCCCTTCACAAAATTTGCCCTTGTGGAAAATTTTTGGGAAACTGGCTACGGAATGCCCTCTTTTACCTTACTTGGGCCAAAAGTTATTCGGTTTCCCTGGATTTTATACTCTTCCTACCCGCATGAACTTCTCCATAACTATTGGGGCAACGGAGTCTATGTTAATTATGAAAGCGGGAACTGGTGTGAAGGGATAACCGTCTATATGGCCGACCATCTGCTAAAGGAGCAACAGGGACAGGGGGCTGAATACCGCCAGAGTACTCTTCAGAAATATACTGATTATGTAAACCAGGATAATGATTTCCCGCTCACTGAGTTTCTTTCTCGCAATAATTCCGCTGAGGAAGCTATAGGGTATGGTAAATGCCTGATGATGAACAATATGCTTCGGACCACTTTTGGTGATGAGTTGTTTTTAAAGGCGTACTCGAAATTTTATACTGATTATAAGTTTAAAAAAGCAAGTTTTAAAGATATTCAAAGTTGTTTTGAAGAAATCACCGGCACTGACCTTGCCTCTTTTTTCAAACAATGGACTGAAAGAACCGGGGCTCCATCCCTGGAATTATCAAATGTAGCTATAAAAAAGACCCGCTCTTCATATGATCTGTCATTTCATCTTGCTCAGACCCAATTGGAAGAAGTTTTTGAACTGGATATTCCTGTTTATGTTTACCTGGAAGGAAAAAGTGAAGTGAAGAGCATTTCCTTACAAATGAACAATAAAGCCCAGGATTTTCTCTTGATGTTTGAAAAAAAACCTGTCCGAATTGAGGTTGATCCAATGTTTCAGTTATTCCGGCGACTTGATCGAGATGAAGTTCCTACTACACTAACTCAACTCTTTGGTGCAAAGGAATCGGTACTGATACTACCTTCAAAAAGCCCATCAATTGCAAAATACAAGGATTTGGCTGAAGTTTGGAAGGGAACACAGGAAGCACAGGGGAAGATTATTGAAATTACTTATGATAATGAGCTCAATGAATTGCCAACAGATAAAATGGTGTGGGTATTCGGGTTTAACAATATATTTTCAGCATCTGTTGAAATCCCACAGAATTATATAAATGAATTACCAACAGATAAAAAAAACCTGGTTGAGACTCTAAGACATGAGGGATCAGTTGTTTATGCAATTCAAAATCCAGGTAATAAAGATTTCACTCTGGGATTCGTTGGAACCAATAATCCTGAGGCTATAGAAGGACTTGGAAGGAAACTGCCCCATTACGGAAAATACTCTTATCTCGGATTTGAAGGAAACGAACCTCAAAATAATTTAAAAGGGATATTTCCAACATTAGTATCTCCCTTGAATTACGCAATCCCCTTTAACGGCAAAATAATTCAAACTACTTCGAAAATAATTCCAAGGAAAGCTCTTACAGAATAGCTACTATAGTGAATTTTTTCGTTAAGAATAAGAACATATTAATTCAATTAATTAGTTAATCAATAAACCAACAACACAAATAGAAATGAGAAAAATATTAATTGTTTTTGGAATTGTGATACTGGCTTTTGGGTGTACCCAAAGTGGTATTGATAATCCTGAGATCAGTATTGAAGAGCTCAACGAGCACATCAGCTTTCTTGCATCTGATTCGTTGAAGGGCAGAAAACCAGGTACTCCGGAGGGCAGGATCGCCGCAGAATATATCGGTGATCAGTTTCAGGCTTTTGGTTACGAAGAAATCACAGAGGATGGATATCAATATTTTGATGTTATCACCCAGGTTGTTGCAGGTGAAAACAACAGTCTGTTAACCGATGAATTCTCAGGAACCATGGATGAAGATTTCAGACCTTTTAATTTTTCATCAAACTCTTCTGTTGAGGCAGAGGTTATATTTTGCGGTTTTGGATTTGATATCAACAAAAATGGAATTTCATGGTTTGATTATAAGGATATTGATGTAAACGGGAAATGGGTTATGATCCTGCGTGCCGATCCTGAACTTGATAATGACGAAAGCAAATTCATTCCTTATGCAAAGGACAGAGATAAAGTTCTTACTGCTAAGGATAAAGGCGCTGCCGGCGTTTTGTTTGTGTCGGGGGTGGAA
Organism: Bacteroidota bacterium; assembly: GCA_030613125.1. Taxonomy (GTDB): domain Bacteria; phylum Bacteroidota; class Bacteroidia; order Bacteroidales; family VadinHA17; genus JAUWMO01. Next base: position 7,693 of record JAUWMO010000069.1, read on the forward strand.
TATGATAAGAAAGATGAACTTGCAAAGCTTGAGTTAGACCAGCTTGGAACTAACTCCGGAGTTCCTGCTTTTCATATAACAAGATCTTTTGCAAATAAGATACTCAAGAAAAGTGGAAAGAAAATTGAGGATCTCGAAGCTTATCTTATTAAAGAAAAAAATCCGGTGTCATTCAATTGTGGTGTAACAGTGAAAGGTACATCAGAAATTGAATATAAGAAAGTGAAAACACAAAATGTGATCGGCTTTCTTGAAGGAGGTGATCCGGTTCTGAAGGACCAGATAGTCGTGATCGGTGGCCATTACGATCACCTGGGTTTTGGAGGCCCGAATTCCGGGTCAAGGGTGCCTGATGAACACGGGATCCACTACGGAGCCGATGATAATGCTTCTGGTATAGCAAGTGTTGTGGAAATAGCAGAAAGATTGGCAGCCAACAAAAGATCCCTGAAAAGGAGTGTCATAGTGATGGCTTTCGCAGCAGAAGAATTGGGCCTTTTGGGTTCAAAGTATTTTACTGATAACCCACCAGTTGATATGAAAAAAATCGTTGCAATGATCAATATCGACATGGTTGGCCGGCTGAAGGACAGTAACGAAATAATGGTAGGAGGCACAGGGACATCGCTCCAGGGAGAGGAATTATTGAATGTTCTGGTGGAAGGCAAAGACCTGAAGCTTGCCATGTCGCCAAATGGATTCGGTCCATCAGACCATGCATCATTTTATGTTGAAGACATACCTGTATTCTTCTTTTCCACCGGAGCTCATGAAGATTACCATACACCGCAGGATGTGATTGCGAAAATAAATTTTGAAGGATTAAAAGAACTCGATAATTTTATATATGAGCTTAGTTATAATCTGATAAACAGAGACAGTGCCCTGACTTTCCAGGAAGCAGGACCAATGCAACAAACAGGTGTCCGTCGTCGCTCCGGTGTGACCCTGGGATTTATGCCCAGTTTTACAAATACCGGCAATAAAGGTTTGGGAGTGGATGGAGTAACACCAGGAAAGCCTGCCTGCCTTGGGGGAATAAAAAAGGGAGATATCATTACTGCAATTGAAGGAAAATCAATTAGCAATATATATGATTATATGGCCAGGATGAGCAAACTGGATTTTGGACAGACCATTACTGTAGATGTAATAAGAGAAGGGGAAAAACAAGTATTTCTGATCCAATTAGAGGATAAATAGTATTTTTGCCCTGATTTTTAAAAAATTAAATAAATAAATCAAATGAAAAGATCAATCGTTATCTTATTTTTTGCTGCCCTTGTCAGCTTCGCTTTTAAAAATGATAAACCTGCCTATAGCCTGTTTACAGCTGATGGTAAGCATGTAAGCTATAAAAAAATGATAAAAGAGTTGGCGTCAGCCGACCTGGTCTTTTTTGGTGAATTACATGACAATCCCATCGGTCACTGGATGGAATATGAGATCACCAAAGATCTTTTTTCATCAAAACAAACTGAATTGGTGCTTGCTGCCGAGATGTTTGAATCAGACAATCAGGTAATCCTTACAGAGTATCTTGATGGTAAGATTTCGGAAAAGAGCTTTGAAGCTGAAGCCAGAATATGGCCAAATTACAAAACAGATTATAAACCGCTTGTTGAGTTTGCTAAAGAGAATGAACTCTTTTTTGTTGCTTCTAATGTACCTAGAAGATATGCTTCTTTAGTTCACAAAAATGGATTGGAGGCACTTGACAGCTTGTCTGATGAAGCAAAACAATTCCTGCCTCCTCTTCCAATAAAATATGATCCGGAAGTAAAATGCTATGCTGATATGTTGAATATGCAAGGAATGGGTGGTCATGTAAATGAAAATTTTCCTAAAGCCCAGGCTATCAAAGATGCCACCATGGCACACTTTATCATGCAGAACTGGTCTGAAGGAAAGCTGGTGATTCATTATAACGGAAGTTATCATTCAAATAATTTTGAAGGAATAATCTGGCATATCCGGCAAAACAATCCTGATCTGAAGATCCTGACAATTGCAAACGTTTTGCAGGAAGACCTTACAGAACTTGAGGAGGAAAATATGAACCTGGCAAATTATTTACTATGTGTTCCACCGTCGATGACAAGGACACGATGATTAATCTTTAATTTCAAACATCTTAAAAACCATCAACGGATCCCGATCCTGATATAGGTAAAGTCTGGAGTTATTAATCTCATACCTTGATATTTTCTCAAGACTTAATAAAAAATAATCCTCAATCTTCATCTGAGGGCAAAATTTCTTAGTTGAGGCAATATGACTAAGTGTTAAGGAATCTTCTGACTGCTGATAAGAACCAAAAAAACGATTGCAGCTTGCAAAGCCTCTGAATCGCCTCTCCTCGTTCTGATTAAAATCAATCCAGATTTGAACCATAATCTCAGATTCCCATCCTTCCATCTCCAGTAACATCCATCCTGTATCTGTCAGTCCGGACTTATCAGTTAATAACTCATCTTCTCCTTCCATGACCACTACTGTTCCCTTTTGCTCCACATTTTCCTTTTTATTTTCATTTGAATACTTACATCCAATCTGAAACAGTATAAAAATAATTATCAGTAAGGTAAATCTTAATTTATTCATACATTGAAAATTTACTCATTTTGGTTTGGGATGATGAGGGATTTATCAGGAATACTTCTTTATCCCTCCTCAATATCAGGCAGGTATCCGTGTTTAACGTCCGAATTCATCTAACATCAATGTATCAAGATGTATCACATAATACCCACTGTACATAGCAGGATTGGTTTTTTTAATACAATCATCTGCTACAGGTCCTGATATTAATACTTTTTCCCCGGATTTAAATTCGGTGATCATATCCCATTTTTCAACCGGATTACAAAGCGTAAAATTTCCATAAATATCTCTAGGAGTGAAATAAGCATATTTAGTCCCTTCATCATAATATATAAAACCCGGTTCATCCTTAAGGGTAAAAAGGATATCTCCGTCATCACATCCACATTTTTCCTTATTGCAACCGTAATTAACAGAAAGCGAAACAAGGAACATAATCAATAATATGAAGCCATAAATTTTTTTCATAACGCTTAAGATTTACAAATATCTGCAAGTTTAAAACTTATATGTATTATCTTCAATCAACCGGTCAGCAATCCTTCTCCTGGCATCTTTTGTATTTACACCATCGGTTTTAGTCAGATGTTCAACAGCACTGATATATTCATTGATATTCTCTAATCCTTCTATTGCATAGAGTACATCCAAAGATGCTTTTCTGATCAAAGATGCAGCATCATAGATACAAATGTCAACTATGTCTTCATATACACCGATGTGACCAGTTCCCTTCATACTTTCAAGTTTTTGAACTCTTAACAAAGTAGACTCTGCAACATAAACATTCATTAAGATATCGGAAAGTCTGTTCAAAATTTCCTGCTCAAATATCAATTTCCGCTGAAATTTTTCAGTAGAAATATGAATAAGCATAAGTGCCACCTTTTTATAGTTTTTTATAAAAAACTCTTTTCGCTTGTAATAATCTGTTGCTTCATTTTTAGACTTAATCAGGTTATTTAAATCATCTGCAATCTTCTTTGCTTCACCAAACAGGTCAAATTCTTTTTTTGCACCACGTTTTAATAGAGTATCTACAACAAGTATCCTGTTTATCTCATTAGTACCCTCAAAGATCCTGTTAATTCGTGAATCCCTGTAACCTCTTTCAACAGGCATTTCTGCTGAATAGCCCATTCCCCCATAGATTTGAACAGCTTCATCCACAACATAATCAAGGGCTTCTGACCCAAACACCTTTAAAATTGCAGCCTCAACTGCAAACTGGGCATATGCGATTATCATTGCTTTTTCTTTGGAACATTCGCTAAGGTTCTGTTCAAAAGTTTCATCAACATTTCCACTAACTCTGTACGCTGCCGATTCATTTGTGAATGTTTTTATTACCTGCTCTGCAAGTTTATGCTTAATAGAGCCGAAACTGGAGATAAAAGAACCAAATTGTTTCCTTTCATTAGCATACTTCACTGATTGTGTTATAGTTAACCTGGCAGCTCCCAGTATATTGCATCCGAGCTTAATTCTACCCATATGAAGAATATTAAGGGCAATACGGAATCCTTCTCCTCTGGCACCTAAAAGATTATCAACCGGCACTTTGCAGTCATTAAAAAAGACCTGTCGGGTTGACGATCCTTTAATCCCCATCTTCTTTTCTTCAGGGTTTAAAACGATTCCCGGAAAATCTTTTTCAACAATAAAAGCACTCAAAACCCGATCATTATCAATTTTAGCAAATACTGTAAAAACATCAGCAAATCCGCTATTAGTAATCCACATTTTTTGACCGTTCAAAATGTAGTGCTTTCCATCATTTGACAATACGGCTTTGGTCTTTCCTGAGTTTGCATCTGACCCTGCACCTGGTTCTGTTAAACAATATGCACCCATCCATTCACCACTGGCCAACTTTGGA
>JAUWMO010000187.1 GCA_030613125.1 Bacteroidota bacterium
TGTCAAATATTGAACTCAATAAAGAAATTGAAAGACGACGGCAGTATGAAGAAGAGAGGAATAAGCTTGAGTCCCAACTCCTCCAATTGCAAAAAATGGAAACTATTGGCACCCTTGCCGGAGGAATTGCTCATGATTTCAACAATATACTGACACCAATCCTTGGCTATACTGAAATGGCTATGGAAGAACTTGAAGAAGAAAGCAATCTGAGATATGACATTGAACAAATTCATAATGCCGCAATAAGAGCAAAAGATCTTGTTCAACAGATACTTACCTTCAGCAGGCAGGTAGAAGTGGATAAAAGACCAATACCTTTACACCAGGTAATAGGAGAAGTTTTAAATCTACTGAAAGCATCATTTCCAGCGAATATTGAAATCATCCATGACCTTGACTCAAATTGCGGAACTGTAATGGCAGATGCAACTCAAATACATCAAGTGATCATGAATTTGTGTACGAATGCTTATCATTCGATGATGGATAAAGGTGGAACATTAAAGATATCACTCGTCATTGTGGAAGCTGACAACACTATGGTCAGAAAGATACCTAAACTGGAGATAGGTACTTACTTGTGTATTACTATAGCTGATACAGGCCATGGTATGGATAGCCAAACTCTTAGCAGGATATTTGAGCCATTTTTTACTAAAAAAGAGGTAGGTGTGGGATCAGGGTTAGGTTTATCTGTTGTTCACGGAATTATCAGCAGTTATGATGGAGCTATAACTGTTGAGAGCAATGTTGGAAAAGGAACAATTTTCAAAATTTATCTTCCACAGCATAGTGCTGATACCGATGAATCGAAAAAAAATGGCAGCAAAATTGAAAAAGGTAAAGAACATATACTTTTTGTTGATGATGAAGTGGAGATAACCTATATGGGAAAAAGAATGCTTGAGAGCATTGGTTATAAAGTCAGCATACACACAAAAAGTTTAACTGCGCTGGAAGATTTTATATCAAATCCTAAGAAATATGATCTGGTAGTTACTGACCAAACAATGCCCTATATGCTTGGTACAGATCTTATCGAGCGTATGAGAGAGTTTCGGCCAAATATCAGGGCTATTATAATCACAGGATTTGGTGATTCTATATCAGAAGAAACGGCTAAAGATAAGGGTATTGACGCAGTTGTGATTAAACCACTTATTTTAAGTAATTTTAGTAATCTTATCAGAAAAGTATTAGATAGAAAAGTCACTCAAAAAATATAGTCATGGCCAGGATACTCGTAATTGATGATGAACCTTATATTTTAATGATGCTCAAAAAGATGCTCGAAAAAGTTGGGCATGAAGTAGATATGGCTATTAATGGTGAAGAAGGAATGGAGCTTTTTAACAAATTTCATGCTGACCTTATTATTACTGATATTGTTATGCCTGAAAAAGAAGGATTGGAGACCATCAGGGAGTTAAAAAAGAAGCATCCTGAACTTAAGGTTATAGCTATCTCAGGAGGTGGGCGTGTTGATTCAAAAGAATATTTAGAGTCAGCACGGCTTTTCGGAGCATCCAGGATTTTTAAGAAACCTTTCAAACAAAAAGAGATAATTGATGCAGTGGAAGAACTGCTCTCTGAAGATTGAAGAAAAGATCTTTACCCATTAATCCGAAAAAAATCTTAATTTTATCTCGCCTTACCTTTTATCCCAGCAATAGAAGTCAAATAATTACAGGTCTGTTCCAGGTGTGATAGATTTTGTATTAATTTCTTAATTATCAACTCAAAAATCGGATTATGAAAAGCAAGATTTTCACATTTCTATTATTAATTGCATTGTTTTTATCACTTTCAGTTAAAGGCAAAGAAACCAGATTATTAAGGTTTCCTGCTATTTATCATGATCAAATCGTTTTTAGCTATGCGGGTGACCTGTACACTGTAAATGCGGATGGGGGAATGGCAAGAAAATTAACCACCCATAATGGTTATGAAATATTTCCAAAATTCTCCCCGGACGGAAAACACATTGCATTCACAGGCCAGTATGATGGAAATACTGAAGTTTTTATAATACCGGCTAAAGGAGGTGTACCAAAACGACTTACATATACTGCCACACTGGGAAGAGATGATATTGGTGATCGTATGGGACCCAACAATATTGTAATGGCCTGGACTCCTGACGGAAAATATATTATTTGCCGTTCCAGAAAACAATCTTTTAATCCATTTATCGGTCAACTTTTTAAAGTTCCCATTGATGGAGGCTTGTCAGAAGAAATACCATTATCAAAAGGCGGCTTTTGTTCATATTCACCTGATGGAAATCAGCTTGTTTTTAACTGGGTTTTTCGTGAGTTTCGCACCTGGAAATATTACCAGGGTGGAATGGCCGACGACATCAGAATATATGACTTTAACTCGGGCAACATAAAAAAAATTACAGATAACATCTATCAGGATATTATTCCAATGTGGATCGGTAATGAAATCTATTTTCTTTCCGACAGAGACCGTACAATGAACCTTTTTTCATACGATACCAGAACAGGTGAAACAGGAAAGGTTACAAATTTTACTGAATATGATATAAAATTTCCATCTTTCGATAATAGATACATTGTTTTTGAAAATGGAGGGTACATTTATAAGTTTAGTGTTGAAACACAGGAAATCAATAAAATCGAAATCGAAATTGCTAATGATCAAACATATAGCAGAAGTGAAATTAAAGATGCCAGTAAAAGAATTACTTCAGCCCGACTTTCACCCAATGGTGAAAGAATACTGCTTAGTGCAAGAGGTGATATCTTTTCAGTTCCGGCAAAGAATGGCATTACTACCAATTATACAAATAGTTCAGGCATTCATGAACGAAATGCTTCATGGTCGCCAGATGGTAAATGGATTGCTTACATCTCTGACAAATCAGGTGAATTTGAAATTTATATTGAAAACCAAGATGGAAACGGTTTGACAGAACAAGTAACCAGTAACTCAGATACTTATATTTTTAATTTTAAGTGGTCACCTGATAGTAAGAAGATCCTGTATAATGATAAGAAACAAAGACTCATAGTGGTTGATGTTAAAACCAGGATACCTGAGATCATTGACCACTCTGATGAGTCACCACGGTTTACATACAACTGGTCACCCGATAGTAAATGGATTACTTATACTAAAGCTGAAAAGGGAATGACTAAAATTCGCCTTTATGAAATTGTTGCAAAAAAGTCATACGAAGTTACTGAAGGATGGTACAGTTCAAATAATCCCAGTTTTAGTTCAGATGGCAAATATCTGATTTTCATATCATTAAGAGATTTTAATCCAATATATAGCCGTACTGAATGGAACCATGCATATACAGACATGGGCAGGATATATTTGGTTACGTTATCAAAATCCACTTCTTCACCCTTCGCACCTGAGAATGATATTGTGAAAGTTGAAGAGGAGAATAGTGAGATACCCAATTCGAAAAAAACCAAAAAGACAGATAAAAATGATAAAGCAGAACAATCCACTAACGTAGTAAAGGTTGATATTAACGGAATTGGTGACAGGATAATTTCCCTTCCGGTTAAACCATCAAATTATTCTAATGTTATTGGAGTAAAGGATAAAATCTATTACCTGGAAAGATCTTCCCATGGAAATGGGATTACCGCAAAGATTTATGATCTGAAGAAAAAGAAAGAAAGTGAATTGGGTAAGAAGCTGCGTTTTACAACATCCCCTAACCATAAAAAGATGCTTGTTGTAAAAGAAAACAAGTATGCTGTAATAGATCTTCCGGAAAAAAAGGTGAGCCTGGATAAAACTGCCGACCTTTCAGCAATGAAGGTTTATGTAAATTTAAAAGATGAGTGGCAACAAATATTTAACGAAAGCTGGAGGCAAATGAGGGATTTCTTTTATGCTCCAAATATGCATGGAGTTGATTGGAAAACAATGTACGACAAATACAATATTTTAATTCCGTATGTGAACCACAGATCTGATCTAACCTACGTAATTGGTGAAATGGTTGGGGAATTGAATATCGGACATGCATATGTTAGTAACGGTGAGAGGCCTATGCCTGAGAGAATCAAAACAGGATTGCTGGGAGTCCGGTTAAGTAAAGATGAATCAGGTTATTACAGGATTGATAAAATTTTGAAAGGAGCTAATTGGAGTAAATCACTTCGTTCACCTTTGGCGGAGATTGGAGTTAATGTAAATGAGGGAGATTTTATTATGGAAGTAGATGGACAGGCTACAAGAGATATGGTTGACATCTACTCGTCTCTTATTGGTAAAGCAAACAGGGAAGTTGAATTAACAGTAAACTCAAAACCTGACCTGCAAGGTAGCAGGAAAGTGCTGATCAAACCGGTTTCCGACGAAAGTAATTTATATTATTTCAATTGGGTACACGATAATATTAATAAAGTATCGGAAGCTACAGGAGGTGAAGTTGGATATCTGCATGTACCGGATATGGGAGTTAATGGATTGAATGAATTTGTCAAATACTATTATCCTCAGCTTACAAAGAAAGGACTCATAATTGATGTCAGAGGAAATGGAGGAGGAAATGTATCACCCATGCTAATTGAACGTCTGATGCGTTCAATAACTTATTTTACTATGCATACAGGAAAAAAGAAAGGTGATCCTAGCCCAAGGGGACAGCTGGTTGGACCAAAAGTTACACTGGTGGACAAATATTCAGCTTCTGATGGTGACATATTCCCATACAGGTTTAAATACTATAAAATAGGAAAACTCATTGGAACCCGGAGTTGGGGAGGCGTTGTTGGTTACAGCAGGTCTGTTCCATGCATTGATGGTGGTTTTATTATCACACCTTCCTATGCTCCTTTTGCCACAGATGGAAACGGATGGATCATGGAAGGACATGGCGTGGAACCAGATATTATTATTGAAAATGATCCTGCGAAAGAATTCATGGGAATTGATGACCAATTGAATAAGGCAATTGAAGTGATATTGGAAGAGATAAAACACTTTACTTATCCTGACCCAACCGTTCCCCCTTTCCCTGATAAAAGTGAAAAAAATAATTAAACTATAAAGATTTATTATTGGTTCACTTTTTTTACAACAAATTCAATACGTCGGTTTTGAGCTCTGCCTGATTCAGACTCATTTGTTGCCACAGGGCTTGTTTCTCCAAATCCCTTGTATGAGAGTCTTCCTGCATCTATGGAATTGGAGATAAGATATTCATAAACAGATTTTACCCTCTTTTGGGAAAGATCCAGGTTGTATTCATACGTACCTCTTGAATCGGTATATCCATGGATCTCAATCTCAACTCCATTATTCTCTTTTAGAAAAGAGACCAGTTTATTTAATTCAACAACACTTTCATCCATCAACTTATAGGAGTTGTATTCAAAGAAAATATTTCTCAGGACTGATTTTTCCCCTTCCTTAACCGGATTCAATGGAATTTCTTTATAAAAAGGATCGGAAATCTTTTTAACTCCTTTAAGGGAAAAATTATCAGAATAAAAAAGATAACCTTCCTTTGAAATATTTAAAGCATAATTCATATCAGTTGGTAAACAAACCAAAAATTCTCCCTTGTTATTAGAAAATGACTGCATTGCTATACTCCTGCTCTCAAGTTCAATTAATTCAAATTTGGCATTAAGAGGTATTTTAGTTTTTGAATCAAATACTTTTCCTTTAATATATGACACCGGTTGTGGTCTTATTTCAGGATATATTAAAAACTCATAAATATCCTTCCCTGCAGTACCACCAAAAGCCGAAGAATAATATGCTTTTTCACCGGATGCTGTAACAATCATGCCGATCTCATCTGACCATGTATTAATTGGATAGCCCAGGTTTTCCGGCACAGACCATGTGCTGTCTTTATGCAATCGGGTAATGTAAAGGTCAAAACCGCCCATTCCTGTTCTGCCATCTGAAGAGAAATAGAGAGTTTTATTATCCTTATGAATATGTGGTGACATTTCATTGCCAGATGAGTTTACCGTACTTCCCAGATTTATTGGTTCACTCCAGGTTCTGTCATTGTTACGAGTGGTTTTCCAAATATCCATTTTACCCTGTCCGCCTGGACGGTTGCTCACAAAAAACAGGGTTCTCCCATCAGTAGAAATCGATGGTTGAGCTTCCCATGCCTTTGTATTAACAGGATTACCAATATTTACAGGAAATGACCAATTTCCTCGCAGTTTTGAAGAAAAATATAAATCACAACTACCAAATCCCTCAGGGCGGTTGCATGCCGTATAATACATGAAATGCCCATCAGCAGATAGTGACTGCGCACCTTCGTTTTTGTTTGTGTTAATGGGAGAACCAAGCTTCGATGCTATTGTCCATTTACCACTTTGCCATTTACTTATATAAAAATTTTCAACTTTCTTACGAGATGTGTAAATTCCTTCTGAACCAACAGGTTCAAGCCGTGTAATAACAAGGGTTTGATTATCAGCAGTAATAGATGGCCAATAATCATCATATTCTGAATTTACCATCGGACCCAGGTTTTGGGGGTCAAAAGGAACTGGATTTTTCATAGCCTCCAAAGCAAACATACATGTCTTCAAATCCCTTTGAGCCTTTGACTTCAAAGACTTTTTACCCTTTTTGTTTGATAAAAAAGCATTTAAATGGATAATGGCATCTTCATATTTTCCGGTGAGCACTTCCAGGTGTCCCAGGTTATATAATGCACCAATATAAAAATTCGGATCCAGCCTGATTACTTCTTTGTATGAAACAATGGCTTGACAATAATCTTTCTTATCGGTGCTCATTTCTGCC
>JAUWMO010000121.1 GCA_030613125.1 Bacteroidota bacterium
ACAGGTACTCTTGGAACAGGATCATGGTGCTTTACTACTGATCCTTCAGCAAATGAAGATGTTTTGGAGATCGTTGGTGAAAAAGGAAAAATAGTCTTCTCTACATTTGATCCGATACCGGTTAAACTGATTACTTCAGAAGGGGAAAAGATTTTCGAGTACAAGAACCCAAACAATATTCAATTTCACCTTATTCAAAGTATTGTGAACGAACTAACCAAAACAGGTAAATGTATAAGTACCGGAGAATCCGCTGCCCGCACAGCCAGAGTAATGGATAAAATTGTAAAAAGTTATTATACCTGATTATTAGTTATACTTTTGAAGATCAAATTCCCCATGGATACTGATCCCTCTTTACACAGTATGTACCAGAATTACCGGAGGTCAGATCAATTTCAAAGATCAACTTTTTCTGAGCACCACAATAAGGTTCAACAACCTTGATGTAATATTTTCCATGTACAACTCCTCTAACTTCAATATCCAGGTCATATAAACAATTACAGTCGCATAGAGCACTTTTCTCAAATTCTTCAATAATAATAGTATCTTTTGAGGTGCTAATTGAACAATAAAGGCTGTCGGGACAGCAATTAAAACCTGCATTGATATGTGTCAATTCCAATTTTTTGCTTTCAGGGACATACAGGTATTTTATACAACTTTTTTTGTTCTCATATTGAAGTGCCAACGTAAAAGCCTTGGATTGTTTGCATTGTGTATGGCTGACTATCTCGCCATCTATTGATCCAAGGTATTCTTCAGTTTCTTTTTCACAACTTATCATTAATAGAAAAGTTACGAAAAAAGCAACTCTTAATAAAGGATTGGATTTCATTATTTTAAAAGATTATATACAAACATTTACAACTCACAAATATTATTCCAAAGTCAGATGTAATACATAGAAAAAAAAATGGCAGTATTCGGAATATATAAAAGGTTCTTCAGTGTAAAGAGTAGTTATCCTGGAATATTGGAAGGTTGGAAGGTTGGAACGTTTGAGCGAACTTGAGAGTAAAAACCTCATAGCCTGTCCCGAACTTGATTCGGAAAGTAGGTTGTGGAAAGGATTGTGGGAGTGAATAATAATGCTCATCTGACACCTATTCATTTTCCGGATGAATCTTAATTTATATGTCGATAGTTTCTGTTTTGAATATTTGGTTAATAAGTTTTATCATGTACGGTTCTTCCAAGCTAAAAAACTTAATATTTTTGAGGCTAATTAACAACATTTCATAATTTCAAACTTATTTTCAATGGATAACAATACTATTAATATGGCAGCAGATAATATTCGCATCCTCTCAGCTGCTATGGTAGAAAAAGCAAATTCCGGTCACCCTGGAGGTGCTATGGGTGGAGCCGATTTTATTAATATCCTCTATACAGAATTCCTGAATTTTGACCCGGATAATATGAGCTGGCCGGAACGCGATCGTTTCTTCCTTGATCCAGGCCACATGTCACCTATGCTCTATTCAGTTTTAACAATGTTTGGGGCATTCTCCATAGATGATATTAAAAGCTTCAGGCAATGGAAGAGCCCGACACCCGGACATCCGGAATTGAATGTTGATAAAGGCATTGAAAACACATCCGGGCCCTTGGGGCAAGGTCACGCGATGGCTGCTGGAGCCGCAATTGCAGAACGTTTTCTCGCTGCCCGTTTTGAAGAATGGATGTCACATAAAATCTACACCTTTGTTTCTGATGGTGGTATCCAGGAAGAAATATCACAAGGCGCCGGCAGACTTGCAGGATTCCTGGGATTGAACAATCTTATCATGTTCTATGATTCAAATGACATTCAACTTTCCACCGGTACTGACAAAGTTACTATTGAAGATACAGCAACGAAATATGAAGCCTGGGGATGGCGGGTGAAAACCATCGATGGGAATAATCCTGATCAAATCCGGTTAGCACTTAGAGAAGCCAACAATGAAAATGATAAACCCTCTTTAATCATCGGAAAAACTATTATGGGGAAAGGTTGCATAACTGAGGAGGGAAAAAGTTTTGAAAGACAAACTTCAACTCACGGACAACCAATAAGTAAGGCAGGAGCATCATTTGAGAAAACTGTCCTGAAACTTGGGGGAGATCCGGAAGATCCATTTGTCATTTTACCCGAAATACAGAAATACTACAACCAGGTGATTGAAGTTAAAAGAAAAAAAATACAAGATAAAAGAAAAGAGAAAATTCAATGGGAAAAAGAAAACCCTGCTCTTGCCAAAAAGTATAAAAAGTTCCTCTCAGGGAAAATGCCTGATATTGATTTTAGCCAGATTGACCAGAAAGAGAATATTGCTTCACGTTCTGCCTCAGGTATTGCCCTGGGCTATTTTGCACAACATGTTGAGAATATGATAGTTGCCTCAGCTGACCTTTCAAATAGCGATAAAACTGATGGCTTCTTAAAAAATTCAAAAGCATTTACAAAAGGTGATTTTTCAGGAGCTTTTCTGCAGGTCGGTGTTTCTGAACTTACCATGGCTGCAATGATGAACGGAATGGCCCTGCACGGTGGAGTAATACCTGTCGGAGGCACCTTTTTTGTATTTTCTGATTATATGAAGCCGGCTGCCAGAATGGCTGCACTGATGAAACTTCCCGTTAAATATGTATGGACCCACGATGCATTTCGTGTGGGTGAAGATGGCCCTACCCACCAGCCGGTAGAACAGGAAGCTCAGATCCGTCTTCTGGAACACCTCAAGAATCACTCCGGAAAACGAAGCATGCTTGTACTCAGACCTGCTGATGCTCCGGAAACAACTGTGGCATGGAAGATGGCGCTTGAGAATACACAGACACCAACCGCACTCATCTTGTCCAGGCAGGGTATTAAAGACCTTCCGGCACAGGGAAGTTCGAGGTATCAGGATGCTTTAAAAGCAGAAAAGGGGGCTTATATAGTGAAAGTCTCTGATGGAAAACCAGATTTAATTTTAGTTGCCAGCGGATCAGAGGTTTCAACTCTTTTTGAAGGAGCTCAATTACTTGAAAAAGAAAAAGGATTGAAGGTCAGAGTTGTTTCGGCAATTTCTGAGGGATTATTCAGAGACCAGGATCCCTCCTACCAGCAAAGTATTTTACCCGAAGATATTCCAACACTGGGGCTCACAGCCGGATTACCGGTAACCCTTGCGGGACTGGTTGGGCCAAAAGGAAAAAGCATTGGCATGGAAAGTTTCGGCTACTCTGCTCCTGCCGGAGTTCTTGATGAAAAACTGGGATTTACCGGAATGAATGTTTTTAACAAAGCATTGGAATATTTAGCTGATCTTAAAAGTTCGATTACATAAAAAGGTTGACTATCAATCATTTTTCAAAGTACTTCGTACATGAAATTTGAGTCTCATTGATTAAAAACTATATTTGAGCTTAGCATAAATCATTGAATTGTCACTGTATTGACCGAACCGGCCATTTGAGTCACCAACAAATATGTTCGACCCCAAAAGGATGGAAAAACTGTCATTAAAATCATAGGTAAGCTTCGGCCTGATCAAAGCATCCTCATTTGTTAAGCCTATGTATGAAAACAATTCCAGATGCAGAGTTTCCCGCAGGAAATCATAACGTGCCAGAAAAGTCATAGTATTTTCTGTTTTTTCATTCAGTATGTAATCATCATAATTAAGAATTATTTGTTGAATGAATTGTGTGCTTAACATTAAGCCCCCAATATTAAAATCCAGACCAACTAAATAGTGGAGGTAATCTTTTTGAATAAGGGCATCCTCCTGCACGGGATCTTCTGTCTGAAAATATTTGCCATTGTAATAAGCCCCTTCTCCACGCAACACAACTCCCTTAATATCAGTACTGAAAGAGCCTCCGCCTACATATAGACGATGATGCTGCGGTACAATATTCAGACCTGTAAGTATGGGCATACCTGTAATTGTATCAATTTCAAATTGTTTTTGAATGTGCATACTTGGATTGTCATCCCATGTGTAAGCTCCCATTATTTCAAAATCAATATTTGAGGTCATCGTTGAAAATTTACCAAACACCTCACTATTTTTGAGGCCAGGTTTAATTTCAGCCATTGACCAGTCAAAGGTTGCAGGTGCAGGAAATTCAGGTTGAACATACCATATTGAACCGGGCGGTGGCCTTTCGGTTGGAGTGAATACAGGTATCCAAATTATTTCGAAAGTGCTATTTCCGATATAATAATCTAATTTTGTGGCAATAACGCCGGTTCTGATTTCATCAAAATCCGGCAAAAGAAATTCAGTTAGATTTAAAGGTGAAACAATATCGGTAATAAACACTCCATCAGCTTTTCCCCATACAACCTGTTGCTTCCCAATTCTGATATCAAAATTCTCAAAATAGAGATCCAGATAGATCTCTCTCATTCTGAAATCCAGACTATCTGCATTATACAGGTACATCATAGGATTTGCCTTAAAAGCTACTTTCTCGCCACTTGCCTCAAAGTTTAAATTAAGTGTTTGCTGAACTATGGAAAAATCACCAGTATTAAATAAAATGCCTTCATAAGTTCTTGCAAATCCTGAAATATCAAGATTTTGAGCGAATGTAAAATGACCGACTGCGATAAAAATTATACTTAATGCTATTTTTTTCATACTAATTTGTTTAAATCCATAAATCGCCAATTAATAAGACCCTTCCAGCTCGAAAATTATCGGCATTCGGACGCCGGAACGTCAAAAATCGAACATCAAAGACTATTTTCATGTCACACTTTATTTGTCGGATGTCATTTCGAGGGAAGCAGAGCGACGAGAAATCTCTATCATATAAACAGGGAATTTCTCTCCGTCAATCGACGGATCGAAATGACAAAAAAGGTATGACATGGCACTATCCTTACATTCCTCTCATCATCATTCTTTCTGAAAATTTTGAAGCCGGAAGGTTCGTGTTGATCTCAATATTACTTAGCTCCATAGTAGTTGTATGATCCTTCTGAACATTTTTCATTTCTGAATTGGTAATGACGAGGATTCCGGATATCTCTTTAAACTCTTTTATAGAAAGGATCTTTAGCAGGTCTTCATCTTCGTCATAGAATTCCTTTTTTAAACCGATAAAATTATCTTTTCTAATCCAGGTAATGGTTTTGGAATACATATAGTCTTCCTCTTTAGAGACGCTCTCCACAACATAATAGTCAACACCATCAATGGTTTCACTACGTAGCAGGGTATGAACATCAGCATCCGGTTTACGGTCACCAAGGTCGTCATAGGTAAAATCCGAACCCATAAAGTAGTCGCTTTTACTATCACTTGAAATTCTCTTGGTCTTCTTAAGTGCAGGCAGATATATCCACTGGTCATCACTTTTCTCAGAATCATAGCTCCAGCTCATGAATGATGTGTTTTTTACATCAGCTGGTGATTGGAAAAACATGATACTTTTTTCTACATCACCCATGTCTTTGGTAAACTGTTTTATTTTCCTGACTCTCTGTTTTCCGCTTTTATTTATTAAAGTCATCGTTAAGTTAGAAGTCTGGTCATCGCCTTCAGGGCGATTGTAGACTTTTTCTATGATTTCCCTTGCTGTCATTTCCTGAGCAAAGAGCTGTGCTGTAAATCCTCCTGCAAATATTATTGCAAGAACGATTGCTGTAATTTTTGAAGTTTTCATAATTTTTATTTTTTAATTATTTAATGGTTCAATGTATTAATGATTTAATGATGTAATGGTACAGTTGAATAATTGTATCATTATACCATTATATTATTGGATTATTTTTTTTTCTTCTTAAAATAAATATTCGATACATTTAATAAAACAAGCATAATTGTAAGTGTTCCTACAAAACTTGTAAACATATTGAGTGAGACCAAAGCCCCGAGTTCTCTGTTTGGAGGGAATACTGAAAACAATAACACTAAAAATCCGGCAATAACCACGATTGCATTAAAGCTGATTGCCCTGCCTGAATGTGCCATGGTTTTTTGAGCAGTTAGTTGTTTATTTCCTGTATTTATCGCATTTATTTTGTATTGCTCAATAAAATGTACTGCGTAATCAATTCCGATACCAATGGCGATGCTAGATAATAGGGCAGTAGTAGTATTTAACGGGATATTTAAGAACCCCATGACCCCAAAGCTTATCAATGCTGTAATTATTATAGGTACTGCACCAATAAAACCGATCCTGATATTTTTAAACATAAATGAAAGCAAGACAATTACAATGACCAATGATAAGATCAGGCTCATAATCTGCCCCTCAAGTATCAGGTCGGTAAAAACCAGTCCTTTATAACCACTGCCTGCATAGTTGATCGTAATACCATTTTCCTCAAAATCATCCTCAAAGCTGTTTATTACTGCCAATGCTGAATTAATAGCTTTGGAATTATCACTTTTAAGCTGGAAATTCACATTCAGTTTTGAGTAGTCATAGTCAACAACCTTATTCAGGTTTTCCGGATCGCCCGACATTTCGTAAAGCAACAGGTATTGAGCGATCATATCTTTACTGCCGGGAATGGTATTAAAATCTTCGTTGTTGGCATTCATTACTTTATTCATCCGGTTTACATAATCAGTGAGTGAAAATGAATTCCCAACAACCTCCAGGTCATGTACAACTGTCTTTTGCATTTTATCGACCATCTTTAACACTTCAGGCTCTTTGAAAACATCTTTGTTTTCTTCCCCGGCATCCAAAATAAGATTAAGTGTGGTTGTACCTCCAAAATGTTCGTTGATAAACTTATCAGTCAGAACAATATCGCTATCCTTTTCAAATTTATCGAGGAAACTTGAGTTGATCCATATTTTCTGCATTCCTGTGATTGAAAGTACTATGATTACAGCGGTAGCAATAATGGAAATACTTTTCCGTTTCACAACCCAGGAAGCAAATTTGTCAGCAAAGCCAGACTTATCATTTATTTGCTTTGTTTTAGCTTTTTTAACTTTCGGCAGACCGAAAATCATAATTCCTGCCGGTATCAGGGTCAGAGAAAATAACATTGCCGCTAATACTCCGAATGCGGTAAAGATTCCGAAGTATTTAATTGGATAAACCTGCGATGTGAGTAAAGAAATAAAACCGACCGAGGTTGTTATGGAGGTCATTACTACGGGTTTCCACATATTTTGAAGCATATCAATACTTGCTTCTTTTTTGGATGCATCCGGATTTTTTCGCAGAAATAGTTGTAAATGACTGTATAAGTGTATTCCATCGGCAACCCCAATGGCAATGAGCATTACCGGAATCATTGTTGAAACTGCATATATTGGAATATTAACAGCAGCCATAAGTCCAAATGCCCACAACACACTGAAAAATACAACTGCCATTGTAAGCAATGTACTTTTTACACTTCGTAGCATAATAAACAAAACTAAAGTAATAACAAGCAATACAATTGGTACCATTTTTTTCATATCAGCCGGACCAAGAAGTGCCATTGTGCCCTCAACAATTGGGCGACCTGCAACATGTATTTTAATATCATCGGTTTGAAATGAAGCTGCCAGTTCAAGTATTTCCTCATAAAATTCCTGGGAAAATACATCATCCTTTATTTCTGCAATAATCACTGTAACAGTTTCGTCTGTTGAAACGAGCCGACCAAATACCATCTCATTGTTTTCAACATTTTCTTTCAGTTCATTTAATTTCTCCTCAGTTTTTGGCACTCTTTTGTAAAAGCTTTTCACATCCATCCCGTCCTCTGTACCTAAAATATTGTCGGCTGTATACAATGATGTTACATCCTCTTTTTCAATCTGCGGCATTTTTTGCAACCTGCGGGTAAGTTGTTTTAATGTGTCAAGGGTAGCAGTATTAAAAATCCCATTTGAGTTTTCAATGGCCACAATAATTCCATCGTTTATCCCAAACCATTCTTCAGCCATGTCGCTGTATACAAAAGCAGGATGGTCCTGTGGCATATACTTGTCAAGATCAGTTTCTATCCTGGAGTTTTCTTTCATTACCATAAAAAATAAAGCACTGGTTATGATTGTAACAGCCAGCGTTATCCACGGTACTTTTAATAGTTTTTTCAGTATATTTTCCATTTTTTATTTACGTTAATTAATATTCACTAACTTTGGTTTGCTAAAAAAACTCACTCTGTAAAAAGTGAGTGCTTCGTATTGAAGTAATGCTTGTTAAAGCAACTTTGTTTTTGTTGTCGGTTTTGGGGCTTTTACAACCAGAACCCTGACTACTTCATCGCTATTGTTATAAATACAATGCACAATATCTTTAGGACTTTCTACCAGGCTGTTTTCTTCAACTTTTCTTTTCTCTTCGCCAACAAGTACGTCTGGAGTTCCTTCAATAACAAAGAAGAAAACATCTACCGGGGTGATATGATGTTTCAGGCTTTCACCTGGATTTAGCCGGATATGTACAGCCTGGGCTGAATCTTTATCATATAACATTCGGACATCCACTTTATGTGGGTTTTCCTTGATTGGGATTTCTGCTACTCTTGATATTTTCATCTTTATAAATTTTTTGTTTTTTCTTTTAATTCTGCTAAATATTGATTGCTATTAGCTTTTAACAAATAACTTTAGGCACTTAAAACTTTACTTAATACAGCTATCAGCTTATTACCTTCTGTACTTAAACTAAAATTGTGATTGTTCAGATCCCATTTTTTTACAAGCAACCTTAATGAACCCATTGCTATTAAAGCAAGGCTTTTTTCATCAATATCTTCTCTTATATTCTTTTCTGATTGTCCTTCCGAAATAATATTTTCAATCGTTTGCCCATGCAGGTTTAAAATTTCAACTATTTTAATTTTTAAGACTTCTTCATTTTTAAAAATTTCTTCTGAAAATATAACTGAAACCATTGATGGGGTTTCTGAAAATAATTCGAGCATCTTCGAAAACATGAACCTGATCTTTTCTATTGCTGTAGCTTCATAGGTTTCCATCATTTCTGAAAGCAAAATCGCCATCTCTTTAAAATTATTCAGAATGCTCAGCAGGATTTCTGTTTTGCTCTCAAAATGCCTGTATATTCCCGGTTCGGATATACCAATAACTTTTGAAATATTTTTAATGGTCAATCCCTGTATGCCTTTTTCATCAATAAGTTTTATCGATTCTTCTATAATTTGTTCTTGTCTTTCTGATAACATTTTAAATAATGTTAGTTAGTACTCGCTCACAAAATAAATACAAATTTTTCATCTATGCAAATTTCTTCCATTATTTTTAAAAAAATAGGCATTCGAAAAGTCAATGGGGCCCGGATCAGAGATATAGTAACTCTGGTTAACAGAGAATATCAGGCATGAATAAGAATACCTGTAAAAAACTTGACTTTGAAGTTTTGTTGTTATATCTTGTACTGTTACAAACTAATTTAGAATAATATGAGTACAAAATTTACAAGAAAATTAGGCAGGTCGGGCATACAGGTCAGTGACCTCGGCTTAGGATGCTGGG
>JAUWMO010000362.1 GCA_030613125.1 Bacteroidota bacterium
ATAATAACCTATTTATAACTATCTACAGCAAATAAATATTTTTTTGTCCAACCTAGGTTTTGCACACTTCCCCGCTCGGGATCACCGACCGAAGGGAGGTAATCCCAGATTGAAAGCTTGTTTAGATAGGTCTGGAAAATAAATAGCCATAGTTGCCGGAGGCAATGACCTATTTTGCTTTTTGTTACCATTTATAGAAATGAAATATAATTCAAACACTCAAACAACTGCACTGAGCAATTCTTTGAATTGCAATCGACTCGGAGAATCGATCTACATGCTCTGCATGAAATTATTCAGCATGTACTGCCGCATTATAAAATTGATGTATTGGTTAGAAAAGTAAACACAGACCGTTACGATGACCGTGAGTATGTAAGTACAAATCTTATTGAAGCTTATGACCAGTTAATGAACTTTGTAGCCAAGCATCTACCGGATAAATTTTTTATGGAAGGAGATCAACGTATTAGCTTGCGTACAAAAATTTTTAGAGAAGTTGTAGCCAATCTGATTGTACATCGGGAATATACAAATGCACTACCTGCTACTTTTACAATTTATGAAGATAAAGTAGAAATCATTAATGCAAACATTCCTCATGGCGAAGGTGCTTTAGATCCTGATAATTTTACCCCGTTCCCTAAAAATCCAATTATTGCCAAATTTTTTATCCAGTTAGGGAGGGTTGATGAATTAGGATCAGGTGTTTTGAATGTAAATAAATACATGGAATACTATGCGCCTGGAAAGCAACCTCAGTTTGTTGAAGGTATCCCTTTTAGAACCATTATGCCTCTTGATGTTACACTTGTTAATAAACATGATGCCATAAGCAATGGAATAAATGAGGAAATAAGTGAGGGAATAAGTGAGGGAATAAAAAGAGGAATTATAGAAAATGTAAATAAAGAAATCAGACTAAGGTGGTATTCGATTATTAATATTATAGAAAAGAATGCGGGAATTAAAGTAAAGAATATTTTGCAATATTTTGATGTTTCGGAAAGAACAATTAAGAATGACTTAAGTATTCTGTCTAAACTAAATATAATTGTTTATAAAGGAAGCCTTAAAACCGGAGGATACTTTATCAAGTTGAAAAAATAAATTGCACTATAAATTGCACTATAAACTGCACTATAAATGACCACTATTTAAATCATCCCCAAATGAGGAAATGCTTTAAAGAAGTGATAACAGATAGAACTGCAATAAAAGATTTAACCTTGGTTGTATGTCGCGTCCAACACATTTACTATGCGTTGCTCTACATAGAGACAGAGTAAAGGTTCATGAAGCTGAGTTAGAAAAAAATGATTGGAATAAATACTCATGAAAACTAATTTTGAATGAATTTTTACGATCCTCTTCAATGAGTTTGTCAATATGTTTGGAAATCTTGTTCAAGTTTTCGCCTGAATAAACACCGCTTATTTCAACCAATTCCTTAAATTTGTTCGGGTCTTTTGCAAGTTGTATTAACCTGGCATTCGATTCATTTGGTACTTCACCGGTTTCATAACTCCGGTATACATTTACTCCAAATCCAAGCACTTCAGCCATCTTTATTGCAGGCAATCTATATTTTTCCCGGATAGCAATAACTTCATCGGGAAACGGTAATTTATGCACCTCCCGGTATTGATTGTATACCTGGGCCAGGTTTATTTTATCCAGTTCAGCATTGGTGAACTGTTCTTAGCTATCCTCGCATAGAAAATAGTGATACAGCACCTTGAATTTTTCCTTTCGGAATGTCAGTGTTCTGTATTCCTTTTTTATAGTCATTTCCTTTCCTGTAATTGGACTTTTCATAACACCTGTTTTTTAAAAGGATAGTTTAATATATATTCTGATACGTGAAATGAAATATAATTCAAATATTCAAACTGCTGCACTGAGCAATTCTTCTCCCGAAGGGATTCTCCATAGGAGTCCTTTGGACCTTTGGAAGAATTGCAATCGACTCGGAGAGTCGATCTACATACACTGCATGAAATTAGTTCAGATGGGGATAAAATAATTAGTGATGCGGTAATGTATTAATTGGTATTATCTAAAAAATCTTAGCTCAGAAAGTTTCTGATAAACCATTTCAGGAGTTATCCATTTCAGACAAGCCAGATCTCCTCTTTTACATTCTCCTTTTCCAAATACAGTGCATGGCCTGCAGGTCAATTCAGTCTCCGGGATCTGAATTGAGAATTCCTGTGGCTGATTGACTGCTGAAAAGCCAAGATTGGGATGGGTACCTCCCCAGATAGAAACTGTAGGAACATCAAGTAGAGAAGAAATATGCATATTGGCAGAATCCATGGTGATCATAAAACTCATTTGAGAAATCAGGGCAATTTCATCGCCTAATGACAGTTTGCCGGTCGTATTTGTGGTATTTTTAAATTTTGAGGATACAATGTCAATTTTTTCTTTTTCCTCTTCTCCTCCACCAAACATAAAAAAGGAAACCACATGATTTTTATTAATGATTTCAATTAGTGAGATAAAATTGTCTAAATCCCACATCTTCAAAGTGTGCCAGGCCATCGGAGCAATTCCAATCCATTGTGCTTCAGATGGAATATCTTCACGAATAATGAACTGTTTAATATTTTCCTTATTTTCAGGTATAGGTATTATACCTGGTTTAAATATAATATCCGTATTAGATAATAATTGAGCAAAAACTTTACGATATCTTTCAGTAGTGTGTATCAAAGTATTATTACTTTTTCCTCTTATTGCTTTTTTCTTTTCACTTCTACCCTTTTTTATTCGATAAAGTTTTAATCCGGATAACCTAAAAAAAAGTGACAAGATCCAGGAGCGGATTACACTGTGAAGATCGATTAGAAAATCAAATTTAGCTTGCCTTTTCAAATCCATATAAAGACGAAATATCCCTTTCAGGCCTTTATATTCTTCATGAAAATCAGCTGGATAAATGGTGAGCCTTTCTATCCCGAAAAAAAATGGAACATAGAACGGATTTGTGACAAGGGTGATTTTCAAATCTTTGTTTTCTTTTAAAACAGTTCTGATCACGGGAACAGTGAGGGCAACATCACCCATAGCAGAAAATCTGAAAACAAGAAGGTGCAT
>JAUWMO010000127.1 GCA_030613125.1 Bacteroidota bacterium
CGATATTAGTTATTACTCTTTATCCCCACCATAAATGGCGGGGTTAGTTTATCTTTATTTTCACACAGCCTCTTCAGCCTGTTGCAAACGAGCACATTAAGAATAAAATATTAGTCAGCTTCAGCTGACTTTCAGGATAAACCAGGAAGTAATTAACCTATGTTACATTCGCATATTTGAAACTGGATTCACCTAATTTGATCAACAAAATTTTCACTAATCTTATAATAGTACCTCTTATTGGCTGGCACTTATCAATGCGTTTTTTAACGGATTAATAGTTTATATATTATGTGATCTCTTTTTTATTCCGCGCGTTGACAAAAAGAATATTTCCAACACTGTTAAAACCCCTGAAAAGTTCAGCTTTTTTATGTTTCAATTGTTCCCCCCTGAATCCAACTATAGTTAAGCCTGCATTTCCTGATTTATTATTAATGATATCCCTGATATTTTTGTGCTCATCTTTTTTGATAACCTCAATATTTTTTGTGGAGATGGGCAGTCTCCCGGTTTGGATAAGGTTTACCAGTGTTTCCCTTGTGGCTTCATATTCTTCTTCTTCACATATATTAAAAATTTTGATCACACCTTTCTTCCAATCGGAATGATCGAGAATTATATAACTAAGGAGGATCATCAGGTTCATGTTGTCATGATCATATATGTTTATCCAAACATGAATACCTTCTTTAAAATTTATCTTTTTTCGTGAGCTTCCAAGTACACAAATATCAAAATTCCCCGCTTTGACAAGGGAATAGTTGTCAATAATCCTGTCAAGTTTTCGCGGATCTTCCTTGTTAAACTCAAAAAGGATCATGTTATTTTCCATACCGGATATTCCGGGTAACTGTATAATCTGGGCAATAGCTGAAGTATAGGAAGGAGAGATAATTGTATCAATATAAACATGTGAGTTTTCTTTACCCGATTTCTCCACCAGTTTCTCCAGTAGCACATTAGCCTCTTTATAAGTAGCTGTAGAATAATATCCTTCAATAAGGTGGATATAGGTTCCAAATCCGTACCGGTATGAGAACCAGTTTAACAATTTGAAAGCATCATCTCTGATAAAACTGTCTTCTGAAACACAAACCACGGCAGGTCGCCATTTACGTTCATTCCCAATTTTTTTTGACTTTTGCAGATAAACCTGAATATTACGACTTATCTGGAAGATGGCAGCCTGAAAAATAGCCTCAATACCTCCTCTGTCTTTGTGATAATTGTTTATAAACAGGTAGATCATTATTATCGATGAAAAAGCAATAATTGAATACAGAGAACTGATCTTAAACATTAGCAGAACACTTATAATAAAACCTGCCAGGGAGATATACCATTTTGAACGAAATGATGGTCTGTACGATGGGTCAGCACCAAAATGATTTAAAAACGATATCAGACATATGATGCCGTAAGTCACCATAAAAAACATTGTGATAATTCCAGCAACTACATCTATTGTACCTAATGCAACAAAAACCAATGCAATTATTGTAGTAATAATTGTGCCATTAACCGGTTCACCTGTTTCACCCTTACCTTGTGAAATAAAACGGTTGAATACCTTTGAAGGAAAAGACTGGTCGGCTCCCAGTGCCTGGATTATCCTTGGAGATACAATAGCAGATCCGATAGCAGAAGAAAGAGTGGAGGCTGCAAGGCCCAGTGGGATTATAAGAGGTCCATAAATTGCAATCTTACTCATGATCAATTGGTTATTAACCAGATCTTCAGGGCTTGCTGAAATATGTAATTTCCAGGTAATAAACAGGTAGATAATCATGCCCGAGAAAGTAGCCATTGCAGTTCCGAGAGGAATGGCTCTGCCCGGGTTTTTCAAGTCGCCTGAAAGGCCCACACCTGCGGCCATCCCTGTAAATGCCGGGAAAACAATGGCGAAAACAAGAAAAAATTGGTTCATGTTCCGAAAGGATCCGGACAGAATATTATAATTAGCTGTTTGCATAAAATCGGTTTGCCCTAAGAAAAACAGGGTTAGGGAAATAAAAAGGATTCCAACAACAATATATAACATCCTGGTAGCAAGTCCGGCTCCCTTTTTTAACATTAGAAATGATAAAAGAAGTAAAGAGGGAATGCTTATTATCTGCCTGGGTAATATAATGTTATATTTTTCATGAAAAGAGCTGAATAAAGGCTCGAATGCTTCTGTGAAAGCAATGATATAAAAAGCTACACTTATTGCCCTGGCAATGTAAAGCAAGATGCCTATGGTGGCACCAATGTTCAGTCCCAAAGATCTGGAAATAATATAATATTCGCCGCCTCCTTCAACTTTCTCGTTAGTGGCTATCTCAGATAAGGCCAGGGCAGTTGGAATGGTAACCATATGACCAATAATAATAATGAGGACCACCCCTAAAAATCCCAGAGTACCGACCGCCCATCCGAAACGCAGGAAAAGGATAGCTCCTAAAATGGTGGAAATGGCCGTGAAAAATACCGGAGCTGTGCCAAACGACTTTTTGTTGCTACCTTGTACCATAGGACGGATTTAATTTAAGGGGTGCCAGACTGAAAATGTATTAGTCGCGTTAAAGATATTAAGAAATGCTTGGATTGTATTTCTACAATGAAAAAAAATAAACCCATAAGATTTAATATCATAAAATTAGTAACTTAGGTAAATGTTCAGTAAGAGGGAATTATCTTATTTTGATATAATCTCTTTATTAAACTGAAAGTATATGGAATTTGCACAGAATGAAACTTTAGAAATAAAGAAAACCCTTGAAAACATTTATAAGTTCCTCTGGCGGCATAAGGAATATGTAAACAGGCTAAATGTCTTTCCTGTACCGGATGGCGATACCGGTCTGAATATGACCCTTACGATTCAGGGAGCTCTTGCAAACCTCCCGGATTATAGTGATAATTCCATTTCCCCCGGTGAGTACTTAAAAGTATTTGCGGAAAATATGCTGCTAAACAGCCGTGGGTGTTCCGGTGTAATTCTTTCTCTCTTTTGGCAGGGTATTGCACAAGTTCTTGTTGATAGTGATTTTTCCGCAGGAAATGTTCTCAAAGCTCTTGAAAAAGGCTATTTAAATGCGTATGAAGGTACTGAGAACCCACAGGAAGGGACAATCCTTACTCTGATGTTTGAATTAAAAGAGAAGTATGGCCAGGTTATGTTAGATGAGGAAAATCCTGTTGTTATTCTTATAAACTGTATTCCCCATTTGAGAGAAGTGCTGAAAAAAACACCTGATATGCTTCCGGTTTTGAAAAAAGCAGGTGTAGTTGATGCAGGAGGAGCGGGGTTATTGATCCTTCTTGAAGGAATGGAAAAAGAATTTAGCTCTAAACAGACTCCTGATGCTTTGCCCATATCGTCAGTACTGAACATTAATAAGACATTAAGAAAGCTCCTTAAAAGCAGATCTGCAAGTTTAAGGTACAGTCCTCCGGGAACTCTGGTTCAAAATCTTGGTGTAGATAATATCTCAAATATTAAGCTCCGTAACATTATTCAGAATGTTCAATTTTACGTGAATAATATTCTTCACAACAGTAAAAGATTGTTGTCCAGGGATGCAATTATAAAAGACCTCGACGATATGGAATCCTCATGGAACCCTGATATCAAGCAACGATACTGTACAGAATTCGTATTAAAGTCGAATAAAATATCTTCACAGGATGAAATGAAACAGCTTATCGGAGGTTATGGAGACAGTATGATTGTATTAAATAGCGATGACATTTATAAGGTTCATATCCATACAAATAAGCCTGATTCTATTTTTAGTGATGTTTCAAAGTATGGTGAGCTTGTATTTACAAAGGTTGATGATATGAAAAAGCAGCATAGGAACTTTATCAGCCATGACACTATTGAGTATGAACGGGAACAAAGTGTTTTTTGTATAGTTTCAGGCGATGGGTTTAAAAAGATCCTCGAGAATCTTGGTGCAGATGATATATTAAATTATGGTAAGAAAAAACCATCAGTTAACCAACTTGTGAAAGCCATGAACCAGCTAAAAGCTAAAAATATTATTGCAGCTACTGATGATAAAGATATACTGATGGCACTAAAATATGCAGCTTCTCTGAGTAAGTCAAATGTATTTATTGTTGAATCAAAAAGCGTTATTTCTCTTATCAGCATGTTAATGGCCGTATCAAATGATCTGGATATCAAAAATATGTCATTTATGAACCGGCTAAATGATATCAGGTATTGTGGGATATCCCGTGCTATAAGAGAAACAACGGCAGAGGATGGTACAATTGTAAAAAAGAAAGATTTTTTTTTAATGCACAATGGAAAGATCATCCTTTCGGGAAAGGATATAAAACAGGTTGTGGTTAAGTCAATAGAAAAACTTGTGGAAAAAGAAAGTCTTGTTACACTTTATAAAGGCATTCCGGCGAAAAGACATAATATTCTTCCTGAATTGAAAAAAACATTTCAGGACCTGGAATTTGAAGAATATTATGGCGGTCAATATCAATTATATTATTATTTAACATTTGAATAGGAGGCAACTATGAATAAACGTATTTTGGTTATTGCAAGTGATAATATTGGACTTGGATTTAATCAGGTTGAATTTCCTGATATTGAGTATTTGCAATTTCCTATTATTATAGATGAGCAGGAATTCCGTGAATCTGAAACATATACTGCTAATTGGCTGATTGAAAAGTATACAAAGGAAAATATTGTGGCCAGAACCACTTCTATTGTAAAAGGGGAACTCATTGAAATTGTTGAGAAAAATAAAGATAAGTATGACCTCATAGTCCATGTTGTAATGGGTAGTAATATGTCTGCCGCGACTTATACTATTGCAGAGGATGTCAGGAAGATGTACGAAGAAATCATCCCAATTATTAATATTGATACAAGACAGGTGGTAGGCGGGGTCGGAGTAATTCTGTTAAGGATTATAGATATTATAAAGGAAACTAAAGATGCTGATGAGATCATAAGTTTATCAAAGGAAATTATTAATACCACTTTTTCCTTTTTTGTGATACCGGATCTGAAATACCTGTACAAGGGAGGCAGGATTGGTAAAGCTAAAGCTTTGATGGGTTCTGTACTGAGAATTATTCCACTGGTTGGGCTTTTAGGAGATGATGATGAAGGTTTGATTCTTCCAATTGGAAGAGGAAGAACCTTCAAACAGGTAAACTCACTGTTGATAAGCACAATTAACAATAAGCTGAAAGACTATTCAATTGATAAGGCAAAGTTGATAAATATAATCAGCATGAATGATAATCCTGAGGCATTTTCTGATCTAAAAGAAAAATTGGAAGTTTCAGTACCCTGTGAAAAAATGATTATCGGAGAACCACACCTTGTTGGATCTGTATATTTAGGGCCAAAATCATACAGCCTTTCAATAAATCTTAAATAATTTTGCTATGATATGAGTACAGGTGTAACATATCTGGTTTTATTTGTAATCGGATATCTGTCAGGTTCAATAATGTTCGCATATATTATTACAAAACTTGTTGCAGGCAAAGATATTCGTGACATGGGCAATAAGAATCCCGGCGCTGCCAATACATTTAAAAATATTGGGCCTTTTTGGGGTATTTTAGCTGGTTTATTAGATGCTCTTAAAGCCCTGGCACCAATCCTTATTGGGCATTATTTTTTCGATCTTTCCTCAATTTCTTTGGGGGTTATGGGATTCGGCGCTGTCATCGGTCATGGTCATCCCATATTTTTTGGTTTAAATGGTGGACGGGCAGCAGGAACCCTGATGGGTATATATATCTTTTTTATCCCCTTTGAACTTTTAGCAGCCTTTGTTGTGGTTCCGATAATTGTATTCACAATAGTTAAAACAAACAGATCCTATTGGGCCCCCTTTGGGATAATAAGTTTCAGCGCTACTTTATCTTTGATCCTTAACCATCCGGTTGAGGTTAAAATTATTGTTGTATCTGTAGCGGTTTTAGGTTTATTCCTGAACAGGTTTTATCTTCCACAAATGGTAAAGAATCTTATAACAAAACGAGAAGAATAATTTAACATATCGGAATTTACTCACCACACCTGTGAAATAAATCTTATCATATAAAAGGCTGAGGCCGAGGCTAAGGCTAAGGTTTCTAAGCCTCTCCACGGCTCCAAATTAGGAGTCCCTATGGGAGAGTCCTTTTCCCTGCCAAAAGGGATCCCCTTGGGAGGACAAATTATATCTAATTACTACCCTTTTATGCTGATTTTTAAAATCTTAAGTATATTTATTCTATTATAATTATCTAATGTGTAATAATTTTTACATTTTTCATATACCACTTCTCGAATGTTGCCTGTATACCATTTATCATAGTTGACCCAGTATAATCTAAATATAATACTTAGGCTTATTTTTCCCATTACATATTCCATGGCTATTTCCTGGTCTGCTTAATGGATTTTATTAATGAATATAGGGACTCTATTATTTTTCTATAGCCTTCTTCTAATTACTCTTTTCCCAAATCCTTATACCTATCATCAACCTTATCCTTAGCCTCAGCCTCAGCCTCATTCCACAATCATTAAAATTAGTTTCATAACTTTAGGGTTTTATTCCAAATATACGATATGAACGAGGCCCTGAAAAAGGTATTTTGGTTGATAGTTGTGTATCTAATGTCTCCAATAGCATATGGGCAGGTTTCCTATACTTTAAGTGGCAATATTGTAGATTCAGAAAATGGTGAGGTATTAATTGGCGCCACAGTATATATTAAGGAACTACAGTCTGGGACAGCTGCCAATGATTATGGATTTTACTCTCTGACAATACCAGCAGGTGATTACCGGGTGATATACTCTTTTATGGGTTATGAATCCCGGACATTCCAAATTAAACTTGATTTTAACTTCAGGCAGGATGTGGAACTTGATATTGCTTCCAAAGACCTTGATGAAGTAGTTGTTCTGGGGAGAAGACCTGATGAGAATATCCGCTCACCGGAAATGAGTGTTGCCAGGTTATCTATAAAGGAAGTAAGGACAATCCCTGTCTTATTCGGAGAACAGGATATTTTAAAAACTATTCAATTATTACCCGGAGTGCAGTCTGCCGGAGAGGGAAGCACCGGCTATTATGTTCGTGGAGGCGATGCCGGCCAAAACCTGATTCTTCTGGACGAGGCACCGGTTTATAATCCTTCACATCTTTTAGGATTTTTTTCAATTTTCAATTCTGATGCAATTAGTGACGTGAAGTTATATAAAGGTGGTGTACCTGCTGAATTTGGTGGCCGTATCTCATCAGTTCTGGATGTAAGGATGAAGAATGGGGATTTGCGAAACTACAGGATCTCAGGGGGAATAGGACTTATTTCTTCCAGATTAATAGTGGAGGGCCCTATAAAAAAAGATCGGGGTTCATTCATTGTAACAGGACGCCGAACTTATGCTGATGCCTTTTTAGCTTTTTCAAAAGACACCCTTATCAGAAATAATATCCTCTATTTTTATGATTTAAATGTAAAGGCAAATTACAAAATCGGGGAAAATGACAGGATATATCTTTCCGGTTACTTTGGCAGAGATGTTTTTCTTTTTCAAGATAGGTTTGGGATAGATTGGGGTAATGCTACTGCTACTCTCAGGTGGAATCATCTGTTTAATAGCAAGTTATTCCTGAACAGTTCTTTTATTTATAGTAACTACAACTATGTTTTCAAGATCAGGGATGGAAGCAATGAACTGAATGTGCGATCAGCTATCCGTGATCTGAACTGGAAAGAAGATTTTCAGTATTATATAAATCCGGATAATACATTGAAGTTTGGGTTGATGATCAATTACCATAATTTTATACCCGGAGTGATTACAGCTGACGAAGGTTTTATGATAAATGATACCAAACTCACTGAGAAATATGCTGTTGAGTCAGCCCTTTACTTATCACATAGTTTTCAACCTGCCTCATGGTTTTCCATAATCTATGGAGCCCGATTCCCTGTCTATTATTTGATTGGACCAGGAAATGTATACACTTTTGACAATGAAGGAGCCGTAATTGATACAACTTATTACAGATCAGGTAAGACTATTGCCAGATATTTGGGAGTAGAACCCCGGTTTTCAGCGAATTTTCGTCTTGGTTTATCCAGTTCAGTCAAGTTTTCCTATAACAGGATCAATCAATTTATGCATCTTCTTTCAAACTCAACTTCAGGTAGCCCAATGGACGTTTGGCTTCCCAGTAGTCAATATGTTAAACCTCAGATAGGTGACCAGGTGGCTGCAGGATATTTCAGAAACTTTAAGGAAAATGAATGGGAGACCTCAATTGAGATCTATTATAAAAACATGATGAATCAGATCGATTATAAGAATGGTGCTGATATCATTCTGAATGAATTAGTGGAATCACAACTTGAGTTCGGAAAGGGATGGTCTTATGGAATTGAATTTTTAGTAAAGAAGAACCTGGGAAAACTACATGGATGGTTGGGATATACTTTATCAAAATCTGAAAGGAAATTTGAAAATATTAATGAGGGGAGGCCTTATCCGGCAAAACAGGACAGGGTACATGATTTTAGCATTGTGGCAATTTATGATCTTAATGACCGGTGGTCGCTTTCAGGAACCTGGGTTTATTATACAGGAAATGCTGTAACCTTCCCAAGTGGCAAGTATCAGATTGAAGGAAAGACTGTGAATATGTACACTGAGAGGAACGGTTACAGGATGCATCCTTACCATCGTTTGGATCTCGGAGCAACACGGAATGGAAAAAAAAGAAAACGGTTTGAATCAAGCTGGAATTTTTCAATATATAATGTTTATGCAAGAAAAAATGCTTTTGTAATAAATTTTGAAGAAGATGAAGATGATCCTACGAAAACAAATGCTGTGCGGATATCGTTGTTTTCAATCATACCTTCAGTAACGTTTAATTTTAAGTTCTGAAGAAAAGTATGCTCTAACTGATGGTATGAAAAGAGCTTCACGCTCAACAACTGAAAATATTGCAGAATGACAAAAATATTATCCAAGAAGATCAGGAAATTTATAACATATAACGGTTAACTTTTAAACTGTGAAAATCAAATCATAAACCAATAAATGAGAAAGCTGAATATTATAACAATATTTCTATTAGGGGTATTTACCTCGTGTGAAGACATCATTAAGTTAGACTTAAGGAGTTCTGATCCACAGATAGTTATTGAAGGTGTGGTAACAACTCAACCCGGCCCTTATCATGTTAAAATTAGTAAAAGTACCGATTTTTATGAGCCGGGAATATATCCCCCGGTAACAGGTGCCCTTGTTGAGATCACGGATAATGAAGGGAATGACGAAATATTAAGT
>JAUWMO010000185.1 GCA_030613125.1 Bacteroidota bacterium
GTCTTTTTCAGCCGGATTCAATGAAAGAGCATAATCAAAGTTATTGATAGCTTCTGAGAAATTCCCTGATAAACTGTAGGCTGTTCCAAGAGAGATAAAAACTTCATGATTGGAAGATTCTAAAAGTGACAGTTTTTTTAAAATTGCCAATGACCTGGAGACCTTGCCACGGTCCATAAGCACCTGTGCCTCACGAAGTTGAATAGCAAAAGAATCAGGATGCTGAATCAAACCGCATTTCACTGCTTCTAAAGCTGTACTCAACTTATCTGAATCGATATAATAATCAATTATATCCTCAAATTCATGAACATCAAAATAATACCTGGTTTTTTTCCGTCTCATCTCTTCAAATCGGCGGACAATAAAATCAGCTTCTTCCCCCGGGTAAAAAGTATTTTCTTCTGGTCTCATATTGAAAAAATTCAGGGTGTAAAAGTAGAAATAATTTATTTGATTCCATACATCTATTTATTTTGGGTTTTAAACAAATTTTCACACCTTTTCTGGTAAATCTGAAAAAATATCAGATATCCTTAATTCATCTTGACCGGCTGCGTCGGAAAACAGAAACTGAATTTCCTGATGCACGCAAATTTATCCGCCCGGATTTCGATGAACCTGAAAAATAAATCAGAACATAAAAAACAGGCTGCCTTTAACTCCCACGTGTGGCGCAGTCTCGTCAAGATAAGTTAATCGATGAAAGACCTGGATGCGAATAATCTTAAATATATTTTCTACTCCATAGCTAACTTCAACATAAGGTGTGTGTGAATACAAGATACTAAAGCGTGTTAGTTCAATCCCATCTTCTGTGGTTTTGGGAAGTATTCCATCCGGATTATCAACAGGGTCATAAAACCCGTTTTCTTTATTCACGGAGCCATACACTATATTAGTTGATGCCAAAGCCCGCCATTTAAGTTTTTTTAACAGTGGGATCTTACCTAATATTGCTCCTTCAAAATTGTACATAAACATCATATTTATATTTTGGTCAGTCACAAATTCAAGAAAATTCATCATATTATAGGACTTCATTGAATAAATAAATGTCTCATTTCCAGGCAAGATCTGCAGAATTGGATATGGTAACTGGTTAAATACCTTTGAGGCTTCCACTTCATATCTAAAACGTCCCAGTGCAAATAATTTCACCTTCTGGCTGATTTTAAGAGATAACTTGTGGTAATTGAAATCACCTCCCAGAAATCCTTTTAACCCAAGGGTATAGCTTACTGTAATTGCCGGGGATTGCTGCCCCCCAATGCCAATCCTCTGGTTATTACTTACAATAAAAGTTTCCCTGGGTGAATACCTGGTAACAAAAGTCAGCTCAGTTATGTTAATCGTTGACGATCTGGTGGTCTTGCTATCGTCAGTAAAATACTCAAAAACATAATTTCCAAGTGGAGCAAAATAATCTTTTGTGAGTGAAATTTTTTGATTAAAGCCCCGAAAAACATCAGATTCAAACCAGATCCGGCTAAGCCTTGTTTCCCTCATTTTATCAATTAAACCTACCTGAGTAGATAAGGTGAATAAATTATTAATCTCAAAAAACCTATCAATCACTCCTAAACCCTCAACATCATATTTATAAGTCACCCCGACTTTAGTCCAGTTCTTTCTCGACAAGAATCTTTCAACAGTAGCACTGTATTTCAATTTATTGTCTTTTGTGCCATAGGCTAAATATCCCTTTAATATCCAGTTCCTGCTAAAATCTGCATTTGTTCTAAATCCCAGTCTGAATCTGTTTCCTTCAACTACATTATTCCCATAAATTAACAAATAAGGACCCATTTCAACCTTACCCAATCTGTAATATCCGTAAACAAGAGTCTCAATTACTTCAATATAGGTTTTGACCCTGGGAAACTTCTTGATAGAATCAATTTTATTGTTAATATCTTGCTCCGTTTCAGTAAGCTTTTCAGGCCGTATAGCTTGCCAATAATCTTCTGCCTTATCATATGCATCATATTCAACTTCAAGCTTTTCCTTGTAAAACCTCAGGTCTTCACTTTTATCAATCTTATATTTTCGATTTACTAATAAAAACTTACCAAGCATTCCAAATGTACTATCTGATAACTGACTAAAATCAACCAATACTCTTGTTTTAAACGGTCCCCAAATGTTTTCACTTACCATTCTCAAATCTTGCTGAACCTTATATTCCTCAATAAAATTCAGGTCGGCTGACTTTTTAATTTCAACTGCAATTCTTTTCAACGCAAATACAGTATCCTGTATCCACATTGTTCCATGAAAAACAACATCAGTGGTTCTCTTGGGTACTATTTGTATTTCATAACAAAAATGACCATTAATAAACAGGCTGTCTGTTAAATAGTATTTGTAATAATTAAAACCTCCGGTAGCAATTGGGGACATTACATTTTTATCGAGGATTTTTAACCAGTTACTATTAAAATTATATTCATGGAAACTAGTTCCAACTACCTGAGATACAAATTCATACGTGTGCTCAACCCCAACACCTATCACTTTGCTTGCCTTAAGAATTTCTTTTCTTCTTGGTGGATTTTTGAGATAATAAATATCCGACATGGTTTCTGATACCATAATTGGTAATACCAAACTTCCGTCCTCGCCAGACGAAACCATTAAGCTATCAAACAAAGGTTTTAAGGGTTTCATGCTTCTACGTTGTTTGAATCTTTCGCTTATATTATTCATTGAAACTTCAGTTCTTGAATATGCTTCAGATTGGTACGAATCCAGATTTTCAATAGAATATATTTTCTTATTTTCCATGGCAGCCCTGACAATCCTGTGAGCCGGATTTTCACCAGGTTTAACAATAATCTCTGAGAGAAACGTATTTGAAGGATTTAGCTGAAAATCAAGCTTCTGCTGTACTCCTTCTCTCACAAACTTAATTTTTGATGTATAGCCAACACACGATACCGTGAGGGAATCAACTTTTTCTATTGTTTGTAATATGTAATTACCCTCAAAATCACTAATAGTACCTGTTGTAGTTCCGTTAAAATAGATGTTGGCAAAGGGTATAGCCTCATTTCTTTTTGAGTCAGTAATTTTACCAGTTATGATTGTTTCTTGAGAATATGTTTGTAATGTAACAAAACAAACAATAACCCCAAATAGTACAAAAGTCTTTGTGATCCTGATCATTAAAAAGGAAGTATACTTTAAGCCTGTTAAATTAAAAAATCTGATATAATAAGAAAAAGATTCCAATGATATCATTAACATAATCCAGGTTAACAAAGAAAGTCATTTGATAATTCAAAGCTGAAGTTAATGGAAAATCAATAAATTATTTTTTTCTTCAATAAATTTGTAGTTTTCAGATAACATCTACTACTAATGAGTAAAAGAGCAATAATGAATAAAAAACAGCTCGAAGAACACTTTGTAAATCTTATCTCAGAAAACGAGGGTATGATCTATAAAATATGCAACATATATGCTAATATTAACAGTGAAAAGGAAGATCTGAAACAGGAGATCATCTTCCAGCTGTGGAAATCATTTCCTTCATTCAGGGGAGAAGCCAAAGTGCAAACATGTATGTACAAAGTGGCTCTTAACACTGCCCTCTATTTTAATAAGAAAAAAAGCCATCCCGTAACTGATCTTTCTAATGTTGAGATGAAAGAGGAAGAAAACACTATTAGTGCAGAGGAGCAAATGAATCTCCCCGCCGCAAGCAGCGGGGTATCTAAGTGGTATGTTACTTTTTCCATACACCGCAAGCGGTGGGGAATATAACCCTGTAAGATCCCGATGTGCTTCGCAGTCGGGATCAGTTCGGCTTAATGATTTTATTGCGTCTTCGACTTTTAAAATCATAGTCTCACTGATTAAACAAGCTTTACAAAGCCATCAGGATGCTCTATAATATTGACCGTGCAATCATTCTGCTCTACCTTGAAAAAAAATCCTATCTGCAAATATCTGAAATTATGGGTATTACTGAGAAAAATGTGAGCGTAAAACTGGTGCGGATTAAGGATAAACTAAGAACTCTGTTATTGGCCTGATAAAATTGGTAAAATGGGAAAAAATAATTTAATAAAAATCTGGGAGGACTATGAACATGTCTCCCCTAACAAAAAACTCAATAAAGAAATGATTACAAAGTATCTTAAACCAAAAGTATCAAAAGCTTCATAGGCTTTTACATTTAATCTTGTCACCTACCTTGTGGCCTTATTTGCCAGTATTGTGCTACTTTCGATGAACATCTATGGGTACCGGAGCAACCCGGTCATGCTAACGGTTGAAATCGTCCTGTTAATAATCTCTTTCCTGTTCCTTGGATATGGTGCATTCATATTTATGAAACTCAGGGATATCAACAACTTCACCAAAGACCTTCAGGAACTTCTTAATGAAAAAATAAAGTTCATGAAAGTCCACTATGAAATCTGGATGGTAATTACAGCCTTTATTGTATGGATTCTGACATTTGGACTAAATACCCTTATCGACAATCAGGAAGGAATCTACCGGATCAATCAGGTGGATGTTTATGTCTTAATCAGTATTGGCATTATAATATTTATCTATGTTGTTCAAAAGATCTCAATGGCAACTTCAATGAATACGCTTAAAGGTTATTTATCTGATCTCAGGGCTAATTACCTTGATCAGACAAAACAAATTGAATTGAGAAAAAAGAAACAACGGTGGATTTATTTAGTAATAGTCTTAATTATGACTGCACTTTTTATCCTGGGCCTGCTAAAATCAATGTCACTTATTTAATTTAAAATTAATTATTAATTTTGAATTATGGAATTAGGGAAATACTCTTTCGGGATTGGGGACCGGTTTGGTAACCAGGCCCCGGCACAATTGAAAGCCATAAATAAAGCCTGGGAAAAAGGCCTGGAAATAACACCGGTATGGAATAAATCCCATCGGGAACATACTATAGTAAAAACGCATCCCGGTGATACAAGAAAAGCTGCTGACGAAGCTGTACAAAAAAGCGGATGGACAAGTCCTTATTTTATTGATGCAGACCACATCAACCTTTCTAATGTTGATCTTTTTATTGAAAGCTCCGATTTTTTCACTCTTGATGTTGCAGATTTTATTGGCAAGCCTGCTTCCTATGTAGACCAGGAGAGGCTAATGAATGTGTGGAAAAATTA
Organism: Bacteroidota bacterium; assembly: GCA_030613125.1. Lineage (GTDB taxonomy): Bacteria > Bacteroidota > Bacteroidia > Bacteroidales > VadinHA17 > JAUWMO01. Next base: position 5,160 of record JAUWMO010000185.1, read on the forward strand.
TGAAGGGAAACTTAAGGTTCCGGGCATTTCTGAACCTTTCCGGGTTAATCAGGATTTCATGAATGATCTGGCCGTCAAATACGTATCTCCCATTGTTGAAGCCAAAAAGATCTACCGGCACATACTGGAAAAGAAAAAAGGACAGGAATTTATTACCGAAGTATCGATGGATGAGGTTGATATCCCGCAAACTCCTCCTGAATTATTCTTTATCCTTGCGGGGCTTGCAACAGAAGGTATTCCGGCTCAGACCATTGCACCAAAATTCAGCGGCAGATTTAACAAGGGCGTAGACTATGTTGGTGATGTTGACTTATTTGCCAGGGAATTTGAGCAGGACCTTTTGGTCATTGATCTGGCCATAAAAACTTTCGATCTGCCTTCAAATCTAAAACTGAGTGTTCATTCAGGAAGTGATAAATTTTCAATCTATCCATATATAGGGAAGCTTATCAGGAAACAAAATAAGGGTATCCATGTAAAAACTGCCGGTACCTCCTGGCTGGAAGAGCTGATTGGCCTTGCCCTTGCAGGAGGCAATGCTCTTAAGGCAGTACGCGATATTTATACAACCGGCTTTTCCAGGTCCAGTGAACTTATGGGACCTTATGCCTCGGTTATTAATATAAATCCCGAAGAATTACCAGATCCCTCAAGGGTAACAAATTGGACCGGAGAACAATGGGCTAATGCTATTCGTCATGTGCCTGAACATCCGGAATATAATCCAAATATCCGGCAATTGCTTCATGTTTCCTATAAAATAGCGGCCGAAATGGGCAAAGATTATCTCAGCCTGCTAAAACAACATTCTGAGGTCATTGAAACCCAGATCATCGAAAACCTTTATGACAGACATCTCGTCAGGTTGTTTGACATTCAATAAAAAAATTTTGCAGATAATTTTCATTTTCTGATCTTTATCGAAAAGATTTCATCAAATTAAATAATTGGTTAAACTCTCTATTATCATAGTAAATTACCGGGGATGGAAGCCTTTATCGCGGTGCCTGGGTTCGCTTAGTAGCTTGGATAATGCAAGTTTTAGCTCAGAAGTTATAGTGGTAGATAATTTTTCCTGCGACGGAAAACTTAAAGCGTTTTCAGTGCAGTTTCCCTCAATCAGATTTATCGAAAATACCGGGAATTTTGGTTTTTCAAATGGAAATAACCTTGGTGCCAGGAACAGTAGCGGAAAATTTATGCTTTTCCTTAATCCCGATACTGTGGTTTCTTTACCTGCATTATCAGCAATGATTCAGCTGGCAGAAGATCATGCTGAGTACCACATTGTATCGTGTCAGCAGGAAAACGAAGCAGGTAAAGAAGAAAATCCATTCGGTGTTTTTCCATCATTAAAATCGTTAACTGGAATTACCCGGGCTATTTTCAGGTTTTCGAGAACAAGAAATCAATTAAATACCCAGTGTCATGTTCGTTCTGTGATATTTCCAGATTGGGTTTCCGGTTCTCTTGTATTGATACGACGTGAGGTTTTCAATCAATTAGGTGGTTGGAGCGAGGATTTCTGGATGTATTATGAGGATGTGGATCTGTGTAAAAGAATATCTGATATTGGTGGCAAAATTGCCTTTTTATGCAATATCAGGATCATGCATCAACATGGTGGATTAACACGACAAAATAAAAAACTAATACCATTTTACAAGAATGAAGTATTGAAATCAAGA
>JAUWMO010000279.1 GCA_030613125.1 Bacteroidota bacterium
CATTACAAACCATTGTTGAACCGGAGCGACAGGCTGATTTCGCCCAGTCTTATGTAAGCATGTACCAACATAGCGGCTGTCTTCCAAATTGTCCGGGAAGCTGGTCTGGCTGCTTAATGGGTATGGACGCCAATCATACCATTTCGGTACTTGTCGATATTTTTATGAAAGGGTTTACTGACTTCGATTATGAAAAAGCGTATGAGGCTATGCGTGAAAATTCGTTAAATAATCCAGGGGGCAGCGAGGAATTATCGCAAGATTATCTCAACCTTGGATACATAGCATTTGAGTACGATAGTGGCGCACGAGAAAAAAAATCCTCTTCCTTTACCTTGGAGCGTGCTTATAACGATTGGTGTGTTGCTCAAATGGCAAAGGCACTTGGCAAAGATGAGGACTATAAACTTTTTATGAAAAGAGCAATGAATTACCAAAATCTCTATGATGCTGAAAGTGGATTTATGCGTCCCAGGCATAAAAACGGCTCGTGGAAAGATCCATTTGATCCCGGCAGTAAGCAAGGCAATAGTAATGGTTTTACCGAAAGCAACTCGTGGCAAATGACATGGTTCGCACCTCATGATATACAGGGTGTTATCAATCTTATGGACGGCAGGGAGAATTTTATCAAAAAATTAGATCAGTATTTCCTTGAAGACCGGCATAATGCGGGCAATGAACCCGGTTTTATCAATCCTTTTTTATACAACTATGCGGGTGCCCCCTGGAAAACCCAGAAGATTGTCAGAGAAATTATGACAAAGGAGTATGGAAGCGGGCCTGACGGACTGAAAGGAAATGACGACTCAGGAGCGATGTCCGCATGGTATGTGTTCGCCGCAATGGGATTTTATCCCGTTTGCCCGGGTTCAAACAACTATGTACTTACAAGCCCGGTATTTGACAATATTATAATTGATAACGGTAACCAAAATGGTATTACATTTCAGATAAAGACCGAAAATACTTCGGAAAAAAATAAATATATTCAATCGGCAACACTGAATGGTGTGCTGTTGGAAAAACCGTGGATTACTCATTCAGATATCTCAAATGGTGGTACATTGACGCTGATCATGGGGGCTACACCAAATAAAAACTGGGGTTCCCTGCTTGAAAATGCTCCACCATCAATTTCAAATCCATAATATGGTACTTGCCTATATGTTTGAATCATCAGAAGTTATCAGGTTTTCACAATCACCCACAGGTGGAGGCAAGACCAATCCGGCATGGGATTTCCAGCTGTTAATTCCCAACTTGAGAGAGGGAATAGAATACTCCTATCGTGCCCGTATTATATACAAACCATTTATCAGTGCAGAAGATATTACCTTAGAATATTTTTCCTGGAAAAGAGGATTACATTAGCGATCATCAATTATTTTACATTCTATGTTGAAAGAAACAGTCAGAAATTCACAATTGTTCATATTATTATTTACTATGATTATCCTTTCAGGGTGTGAGGATAATGATCCTAAAATACTTATCAAAACAGAACTCGGAGACATTGTAGTTGAATTATACCATAAACAGGCTCCGATCACAGCATACTGACGGACAGTCTCTGACATCACAGATTAAAATCATCAGTATAGTTCACATGGAATAAATTCTTTTGAGCTGTACAAAATAACCAATTTGTAATTAACTAAATATAATAAAACCCAAATCAAATAATAAATCCCGCTACTAACTATATGCAGTAAGCGGGATGAAACTATATATTAATTGAAAAGATTATAAAATATCCATCATATACCTTATTTTCAGAATAGAGTATTCTTCATAAATCTTTTCAATTTCAGAATCAATATTTTCGGGCTTTTTGTTTGTTATTTTTGTTGTTAACTTTTTCATCAAAACGGGATCTTCATTATCACGTTTGTAAAAAGAATCTCTGAGATTTTCAAGGCATCTCAATTTATATTCCATTTTTTTTAGTTGTTGCCCTGTGGGACTCATTTTAACTATTTGTGCAATAAAACTTATCCTTACTTAACCGATCTCAAATATATGACGACTAAATACTGAATATGTTGCACAAGTAACAGAAAAAAATGATCAATAAATCTTAAAGAATGTTAATAGTCATCTATAGTGGCAATAATTTTATCACCGTTACGATTGAAAAGATAAATTTTTGTTACTGTTTGTCTTGTACCTTCCTCTGATGGATTATTAAATGAGAATATACATTCATATTTACTGGCAAGTAACTCGTTTTCATTGTCTTTATATTTTTTTAGAATCAGGTATCTATGGTCATATTTCTTTTTGGTCTCAACCGCGCGGATAAGAGATTTTGCATAAATATCATATTCACTGGCTGTTTTAAGATCCCTGTATATTTTGGTTTTATTTTTTTCAAATTCATCAAAATTATTAACCTCCTTATGGAAGGAATCAACTTTAACTTTTAATTCCTCTATTATATCTGAATAATTCCCGGAAACTTGTTTGCATCGATTTATCATATCTTCTATTGTTACATCTTCGCCAAAGATATTTGCATACTCCTGATGAAAGAACTTCAGACTATCACTACCAAGAATTTCACCTGTTTTTTCAAAGGAAATAACCTTTATATTCAAGTCAGAATCACTTCCGTAAATATTTTGTTCATACTCATTTATTAATAACTCTTCGTTTGTTGGTTTTGAGCACGCAAAAATAGCAGTTGCAAGTACAGTCAAAGAAATAATCTTAATGAAATTCATATCTGCCTGTTTTAGTTAAATTAAAAGTCTTCTTCTCTTTTTACAAGTTCAAGATACCCGTTTTCACCAGGAAAATAACCCTGCTCAAAGCAGAAGTAGTAAATTCTACCGGTTTTAGTAGTATAGTTATTGGTAAAAAAATCGAAATTGTATCCTTTTGCAATAAGCTTATCACGGTGAATCTTTGCATTACCTTCCGGATTTAATTCTGTAAGGATCCTTCTGTTACGTCGCAGAACATTCTGCACATTACGTATAAAGGTGGTTTCATCACGATTCAACCGGTTATTATAATTATTCCTGCATTGGTCAGAACAAAATTTCTTATCTGACCTTCCGCGTAAAGACTCACCACAGTCTAAGCACCTGCGTTCCATTTAATTCAGTTTGACCTAAATATACAAAATATCCGTTTACAAACGCTTACAAACGAAAGTAAACGACATTAAGTGTTTATTAACCGATTAACTCCTATGCTTTGTTTTTACTTTGTAGTGTAAAGTTCGTGTAACTCGTTACAATTTATTTATTAACCGTTAAATTTTTTAGTCATGAACAATTTAAGAAACAGAGTGAACTTGATCGGTAATCTGGGAGCTAATCCCGAAGTAAAAGAACTGGAAAGCGGCAGAAAATTTGCCAGGATATCGCTTGCAACATCTGAATCCTTTAAGAACAGTGATGGTGAGCAGGTTAAAAACACGCAATGGCATAATCTAGTTGCCTGGGGCCCAAAAGCCACATTTGCTGAAAAATATCTCAAAAAGGGCAATGAAATTGCCATTGAAGGAAAATTAAGCCATCGTTCTTATGATGACTCGGCCGGAAATAAAAAATATATTACCGAGATCGTCATTAATGAAATACTGATGTTAAGATCAGGCAAATAAGATCTTAATTCACTACCTTCCGAGAAGAGCCCGCAGTAATAACTTCGGGCTTTTTTGTCGCGTCATTATTATTTAGCCTGCCAGATATCGAATTATTTTTCACTAACCCATTTAATAGCTTGTCTTACAATAGTACGGTAATTTTGATTTTCAAAAGCATTATGATCATGTCCCAATTGAATGAACACTATTTTTGAATTGCTATAACTATTCGTCCATCCAATAATTTTTCCACTTTCGGAATGTTCAGTTGTCAATAATGGCTGGATCCCAGGTATTACTTCAAAATAATTATAAGTTTCATCATGAATAACAAAATCATCAAGGTCTTTTGTAACCGGGTGGTTTTTGGTTACAATCTTCACAGGAATTTTTTGGTCGTGCTTATACGTTGAGGCTTCAACATACTTGCCATCTCTTTCCCATGTTTTAAGATAGTAGTGTCCACCAAGTATTTTCGAATATTCACCCTAATCCTGATAAGAGGCTAAAGAGTGATGTAAAAATACCAGACCCTTCTTTTTTTGCAGCATACTGATAAATGCCGATTTCTGATCTTTACTTATTTCCTGAACCATGTCATAATAAATAATTGCGTCATATTTATCAATGGAATCAGATAAATAAATCTGATTTGCCAGAGGCTGAACAACCTCCTCATATTCAACACCTGAAAAGCTATCTAACATATCCTTGAACTCCTCATGTTCATACTCATGCCCCCCTGTTATGATTAATACCTGCAGCTTTGAATTTTCTGAGCATTTACATGTAAGAGTCATTATCATTAGTAGAATTGAAATTTTCAAGAAGTAAAACAAAAACTTTATTAACTTAAACAACTTATTCATTATATTAATTAATGAATCTCCCCGCCGCCCCGTAAGGGATCCCTTGGGACAAGCAGCGGGGTATCTAAGTGGTATGTTACTTTTTCCATACACCGTGCTCCGTCGCTGTCCGCGTGTCGCCGTAGCTTTAGCGGAGGCACAAGCTATGGCGCAAGCGACAAGCGGTGGGGAAAATAACCCTGTAAGATCCCGACGTGCTATGTTACTTGGCTCGCACAGGCTAACACACAACCTGCTCGTGAGCTCATCCTCACTTCGTTCGTCTTCGGTTCGCAGTCGGGATCCCCGCCTGGACCGGACGGGCAGGAGTTCGG
>JAUWMO010000138.1 GCA_030613125.1 Bacteroidota bacterium
ACCTTGTCTGCAATGGCATTAAGATCAACTATTGTGTTTTCAGTCCCCAGCTTCCCGCTCATATGAAAGTTTAAGTTTATTAGAGAAGCACTCATATTTGACGGAATATCCTCATATTCAATATCTGCATCCCTGATCTCAAACCTCCTCAGTCTGAGTTTTAAAGCACCCGATTCCTTTGATTCATCCGGTTCCTGTTCAATGTTCTTATCACTTTCCTTTATTATATCCCAATTAGATTTACCTGATTCAAGAACAACCAGAGAGATCTCAGGTCTGTCAAATATTAACGAATTTATCTCCGGTCCCTCCTTACTCAGAAGGCTTATAGGGTTAAAAATAACTTTGAATGATTTCAGGCTTATTATTGTATCTCCGGCAAACTCATCAATTCCTATTACTTTTAATTCATTTAGTTTAAGGCTCAATTTTGGAAAATGAGAGATTAGACTTATACTGAAGTTGTCGAAATCAATCTCAGCGTTGACATTTTCATTGACCTCTCTTTTCACTTTAAGCATCAAAGGGTCCTTAAAGAAAAGGGGTAAAATCAATAAAATAAGGAGAATAACAAGCAGGGGAGTCAATATTGCCTTAAAAATAATTTTAACGGATTTTTTCATTTTCAATTATATTAGTTGTCGGCTAATGTCTGAATCCCCTCATCATTGCTTCTGTTATTTTTAGCAAAGGGCAGTTCGAAGAAGAAGACAGAGCCATGTCCGGGTTCAGAATCCACCCAAAGGTTCCCCCCCATCATGTCAACAAGTTGTTTACTAATTGCCAGACCGAGTCCGGCCCCGCGATAAATTTTATCTAAATCATCCTCAATTTTCAGAAAACGGTCAAAAATAGCTTCCTGATTTACTTTCGAAATTCCAATCCCTGTATCTTTTACAAAAAACAGAACCTTATTTGGAAATTGCCTGTAATAACCAAAAGTTACCTTCCCCGATTCAGTAAACTTTAAAGCATTATTCAAAAGATTTGAAATAATCTGTTTCAAACGATAAGGGTCAGCAAACATTTGATCAATGCTATCTTTCTTTGGAATATCAAAAACCAATTTTATCTTATCCTTCCCTGTTTTCATTCGTTCCGACTCAAAAGTGTCCCATAACTCTCTAAGCAATCTATTCAAATCAAACGACTTAGGTACAATCTTACCCTGTCCGACCTCAATTTGTGAAATATCAAGAATCTCATTTATCAGGTTCAGCAAACTCTCTCCACTTTCTTTTATAATGCTTACATACTTATTTCGGGTTTTTTTATCAGTATCCTCCTTAAGTAACTGACAGAAACCAATAATACTATTCATTGGAGTCCGGATCTCATGCGACATATTTGCAAGAAATGAAGACTTCAATTTATCAGAGGTTTCCGCTCTCTTTTTTTCATTAAAATAATATAGTTTGGTATAATATATAAAGAAAGAGATAATCACTATTGCAGGAATTAGTGTTAAAAGGTGATCTAATAACCGGTTTGCCTCCTCAGGATAGGGTGTGATCATTTCCGGAAAAAAATTTTCAAATACATAAAGTAAAGTAACGGTCACTGTAAGCATGAGAATCATTATAAATCCGAAAATGCCTTTAAAGAACAGAATAATAAATACAAGCAGCGCAAAAAACATATAAATAACGGGCCCTTCCGAACCTGCATTCTCAATCCATATAACAGATAATATTAAAAGAATATATACAGATGAAAAGTAAAGAGTAGTGTGGTAGTTTTTCCTGATCCTGGAAATATAATAAAATAATGACATAATAATGACAGAAAACCCTGTCAGCATCACTAAAACCTCTCCCATATGAAGTAAAATATTCCCAAAAAAGGAAATTAATGAAACTAACGCTCCAAAAGCCATAAATGCATTCAGGAATCTATGCTCCATTGGACAACCAACAGGATCACCTAGTATTATTCTTCCAATTTTGTCAGATGTTCTATTGTTCAAAATATCTTGTTAGTTAGTACTTGAGAAAACTCCAATTGCTGCAAAGATGACAAAAAAATGGAAAACAAATTATTTGGATTGTCAAAATATGGAGTTCCTTTCATATTTACCAATTATTACATAAATAGACATGTTCTATTTTTCTATTCAGGTAAAAGAGTAATTGAGCATATTTTTCTATATTTGCGTGAATTTTGAATGCGTAGCTTAATCCTCACAATAACGTAAGAAAATAATATCTTTGAATTAATAAAAAGGACCCGTAGCTTAATTGGATAGAGCACCTGGCTACGGACCAGGAGGTTGGGGGTTCGAGTCCCTTCGGGTTCGCAATAAGGGAACAAAATATCAATAATTATGTTCCCGCTTTTTCAGAAATACTATCTCATATTTTAAAAAATTATCTTATGCTTTCTTCTAACTTAAAATGTTTAATCATGAAAAATTCCTTTATTTTAACTTTCCTGACATTATCTCTTATATCAATTATGATATCCGGATGTAACAGAAAAGAAAATTCGGATGACTCTAAAAAATTTGGTTCGGTGGATGATTCCAGTACAGTAATGACTATAGAGGATCTGGACTGGAAACTTGGTGCTCAATCATATACTTTCAGAAAATTTACACTGGAAGATGCACTTGTAAAAATGAAAGACCTTGGTCTGCATTATGTGGAAATTTACAACGGCCAGGAAATAGGCGGAGGTGTTGATGGGGAGATCCATTTCACTATGAGCCCTGAATTAAGGGAAAAAGTGCTTCAATTAGCAGCAGCAAATGATATAAAAATAGTACAATATGGTGTTACCAGTGGGAAAAATGAAACAGAATGGGTAGAGCATTTTGAATTTGCCAAAGCAATGGGTATTACTACAATCACCTCTGAGCCAAAAACAGAGGATCTGGATATGGTTAACGATCTTGCAAAGGAGTATGACATAAAAATAGCTATTCACAACCATCCGCAACCATCCCTTTACTGGAATCCTGATAAGGTATTGGCTGCAGCCGAGGGGAGGGAGATGATTGGCGCTTGCGCCGATGTCGGTCATTGGAAACGATCAGGTCTGGATCCTGTTGAGTGTCTTAAGAAACTGGAAGGAAAAATCTTTACTTTTCACATCAAAGATATTGAGAAAGCCGAAAAAGAAGCTCATGACGTAGTTTGGGGAACAGGTGTTTGTGATATTGGTGAAGTGATCAAAGAGATGCACAGACAAAAATTTAAAGGATTATGGTCGATAGAACACGAAGCGAATCCGGAAAATCCGGTACCGGAAATTGAGAAGTCCCTGGTATTTTTTAAAGAACAGGTAAGTAAGCTTTAGAATGAAAATAAAAACATTTTATCTATCAATCTATCTGTTATCTCTCTTTATCCTGAATTGTTGCAAACCCACAGCTAATAATAATAATAATAATGAGTGTTTAATAAATAAAATCGATTCATTAAAAAATGCCGGGTATGTAATTGTTGATTATCATGCACATTTGAAAGGTGGATTAACCATACAAGAACTTCTTGAACATTCAGAAAAAACTGGGATTAAATATGGCGTAGCCGCCAATTGTGGCGATGGCTTCCCTATACAAAATGATTCTTCCTTATCTGTCTATTATCGTTCTCTGAATAAATATCCGGTTTATGTGGCTATGCAGGCTGAAGGCAGGGAGTGGATAAATATTTTCAATCATGATTCAGTTGCTTTGTTCGATTATGTATTTACCGATGCGCTAACCTTCTCTGATCCTAAAGGAAGAAGAACGAGGCTCTGGATAAACGAAGAAGTTTTTATTGAAAATGTTGATTCATTTATGAATTATTATGTTGACCAGATAGTGGATATCATTAATAATGAACCTGTAGACATATTTGTAAATCCTTCTTTCTTACCTGAAATAATCCGTGACCAATATGACGAACTTTGGACGCCAGAACGAATGCTAAGGGTAATAAATGCACTCAGGGAAAACAATATAGCATTGGAGATAAATGCCCGCTATAAAATTCCCGATCCTGCATTTATCAAACTTGCCAGAAATTATGGTGTTAAATTTACATTTGGAACGAACAATGGAGGCGCAGATCTTGGTTACCTGGAATACTGTTTACAAATGATTGATGAGTGCAGTTTGAAACCTGAAGATTTCTGGAATCCCGCCCCGAAAGCTTTCAGGGCAATGTCCATTTATTTTCTCCCCAGACTATAACTGTGGATTATATAAGGATTTATTAAAAAAATGAATAACAGGTATTATTACCAATCTCGTCCGGGAACGTCATTTTTAAACATTTCCACGCAGCCTCTGTCCTGTAATGTAATGTAGCAGGTTTTTCCGTCTTTTCCTCCGAAGGAGATATTCGAAGGTTTTTTACCTATTAAATGAATCTCTCTTAAGAGTGTTCCCCCGGGTGACAATATAGCAACAGTTCCTTTACCATTTCGGGTAATATAGAGATTTCCTTTTTTATCACAACGCATTCCGTCAAGTCCAAAGTCTTCAAATTCATAAAACAGCCTCTTGTTGCTTATCTCTCCTTTCGCAGAAATCTCATAGGCCCAAACTTTTCGCTGAATGCTTTCATTCACATACAGGAGATCATCTTCAGGGGAGACTTCCACTCCGTTTGTAGTTCCCATGTTATCCTCAAGAAGCATCAACTGACCTTCAGTATCTACCATCCAAAGTTTCCCTGTTGAATCATCCCAGTCAGGATCACTAAGATATAAAGTATTATCAGAAGCAATTGCCAGATCATTTGGCTGGTTCAACTCTGTTCCGTGTACATATACTGAAATTTCTTTTGTATCCATATCCACACTTAATATATTATGGCCTGTATAATCTGCCACCAACATTGATCCGTTTGAATGAAAACGAATTCCATTACCGGTACTCCCCTCTGGCAGATCCAGGAAAAGTTCTGCCTTCCCGTTGGCTGAAACCATCCCTATTGTTCCGGCACGGTCATAATTTACTACATATAGAATTCCGTTATGATCCACAGCAGGTCCCTCAATCCCTGAAGTAAATTCACCAGGAACTGTAAAGTCAGTTGCCTGAAAGAGCTTAAGATCCTCAATTCCGCCTAATTTACCGGATTTTTTTCTGTCTTGATTCCCGCATCCTAAAACCAGGATCAGGCCAAGAAACAAATTCAGGAATAATTTCATGTGTTTAAAAATTTGTAACAAGTGTTAAGGTAAATATCTTACAAAAGCTTCAAAAGCTTCATATTCAGCCATTCCAAGTTTATCATACAGTACTGCTGTAGCATGGTTACGTGCTTCAGCACGTTGCCAGAATTCCCGTTCGTCACTTCCCGGAAACAATGCGCTATCCTTTTGCGACTGATGCTTGAAAATGGCTTTTCTCTTTCGTTCCACCTCATCGGGGCTAAGTGGAACAGCCATATCAACCTCAGAAATATTCCACTCCTGCCAGGCACCACGATAAAGCCACACATAACAATCTTGTATCCAGTCACTGTCCTTAACTTCGTCAAGGGCTCTCAAAATTGCATCCAGGCAAACACGGTGGGTTCCATGTGGATCGGAAAGGTCCCCGGCAGCATAGATCTGATGTGGCTGTATTTTTTCCAGCAGGTCTACAATAATATCGACATCCTTTTTACCAAAAGGCTTCTTCTTAACCGTCCCGGTCTCATAAAAAGGCATATCCAGGAAATGAATATTCTCTTCCGGAATTCCAACGAAACGGCATGCTGATTTTGCTTCACCTTCTCTAATAAGAGTTTTAACCTGCCTTACTTCTTCTGAATCTACCTGTCCTGGTTGTTTATTCCTAATGAAATCCTGAACCTGTCTGAACAAGGCTTCATAGTCAGGACCTTCTGCACCAAATGATTTCTGGTAATCAGTTACAAAATCGGCAAATCGAATTACGTCATCATCAAATACTGCAATATTACCTGATGTTTGGTAAGCTACATGGACTTCATTACCGTGATCAGCCAGGCGAATAAATGTCCCTCCCATCGATATTACATCATCATCAGGATGCGGACTAAATATGACTACTCTTTTTGGGAAAGGCTTAGCTCTTTCAGGCCTGTTTGTATCATCGGCATTAGGTTTCCCTCCGGGCCATCCGGTAATTGTATGTTGAAGATCGTTAAATATTTTCAGATTAATCCTATATGCAGAACCGTACTCAGCCGCAAGATCACTCATACCATTATCATTGTAATCGCGATTTGTAAGTTTTAATATAGGTTTATCTACATGCTGGCAAAGCCACACAACTGCTTTCCGTATCATTTTCTCATCCCATTTACAATCTCCCACAAGCCATGGGGTTTTCATCCTGGTTAACTCAGCTGCTGCCGCAGTATCAACTATTATTTTCGTGTTTGGATGTGACTGGAGATAACTTGCAGGCAGTGCATCGCTGACCGAATCCTCTACCGTTTGTTTAACTATTTTTGCTTTCCCCTCACCCCAGGCCATCAGGATGACCTTTTTTGCTTCAACAAATGTTCCTATTCCCATGGTTATTGCCCTTCGAGGCACATTTTCTTCACCAAAGAAATCACTTGAAGCATCAGCAACCGTTAAGGAATCGAGAGCGATCAGGCGTGTCCGTGAATTTTTATAAGACCCAGGCTCGTTGAAGCCAATATGACCGGTTCTGCCAATACCTAATAATTGCAAATCTATACCTCCGAATTCAGCTATTTTTTCTTCGTACCAGTTGCAGAAGGCCTGAACTTTTTCTAACGGTAATGTTCCGTCAGGAATATGAATATTCTTTTCTTTTATATCAATATGATCAAACAAATGTTCTCTCATGAACCTGACATAACTTTGAAGTTCTTCGGGATTCATGGGATAATACTCATCGGTATTGAAAGTGACTACATTTTGGAAACTCAGTCCCTTTTTGTGGAGCCGGACCAACTCTTCATACACTCCCACCGGTGTTGAACCAGTAGGAAATCCAAGAACACAAACTTTCTTCTGTTTCTGTTTAAGAGTAATTAACCCGGCAATTTCCTTTGCTACAATTTTAGAAGCCTTACTTTCTTCAGGAAAAATCCACGTTGGAATTTTCTCATATCTGACAAGATTAACGTCCAGTCCCTGATTTACTATATTTGGTTCATTCTTCATTTCAAATTAGACTATTTCAATTTAATAAAATCGGTGATCTGAAAATTCCTATCCTCTTTTAAAATCATAGTCTCACTGATTTAGCTTATTCAGGGCAAATGCATAAGCCCCGATAGCAACAGATTTACTGGTACCTAACCGCGATATCCCCACTCCTGTTCTGGCAAGAGGATCATATAACAATTTTTCTTCAGTACCGGGTATATAAATTTCTCTCGTTTCCCCTTTAATAAATTGGTCTAATTCGTTCCGGTCTTCCAGGTTGAAAGCTTTCATTGCCAGACGTGGAAATGTTCCATTTCCGGGTTTAACAAATGAGCTGTTCATGGCTTCAATTGTTTTAGGAAGAAAAACAGGAAAAGCAGCTGAGATACCTCCACCAATAACTGCCAGTCCGTCAATTAGTGTAACAACTGTGGCTATGGCCTCCCCCAAAGCTAAAGCAAATTGTTCAAAAGACCGGTTAGCTGCACTTTTATCTCCTTCCTGCAGGCCGGCAGCAATCTCATATATTTCTTTCGGACTGGGTGTTTCATCATCTTTAATACCAGCAGCAACCGCATAGACTCTTTTGATGGCACGTATACTTATATTTTCTTCAACATTAGTTTGAAGATCGTCCATATTACGAAGAAGCCATGCTTCTCCACCCAATGAATTATCCCCAATTAAAAGATTTCCTTCAAGAACAATTCCACCACCAAATCCGGTACCTAATGTAAAGCCTACCAGATTGGAATATCTTTTAGTAGTACCATTCATTTCCAGTAAATTGTTTATAAATGGCAGATAACCTGCTATTGCTTCACCATATACAAACAAATTACCATCATTATTAATGTATACCGGTAATTTAAATTCTCTCTCAAGCATAGGCCCAAGGGCAATTCCACCCCTAAAAGCAGAAAGGTTTGGCAGGTCTCCAATAACACCTAAAGGATAATTTGCAGGTCCCGGAAAAGCAAAACTAATAGCAACCGGAGGAGTGTCAAGGGTTTTCTGTATGCTTTTGAAACCTTTCACTATAGTCTTTAAACACAGATCCAACTGAGTAGCATTGGATGGCAATCGAATAGGTTCAACAACCTCTTCGCCTCCCTGAATAGCAGAAAAAATAAAATTGGTACCCCCGGCATCCAGGGTCATTACAATTCTCTCATCATTTTCAATTCGCATAAATCTTAAGTTTATATTAGGTTAGGTGAGCAAGAATACCAATTAATAAACGAAAATAACAAAAATGCCTGAAAAGTAAACTTGCGATGAGGGGTTTCCATAGTTAATGATATAATTATTACAGAAATGCATTTGCATTTCACAATTATCTTTAAAAAATTCTAGTTATAATTATCTGTTTAGATGTAAAAGATGATTAATTTGCAACTCATTATTAATTTTCAATAATGCATTTAAAACAGCTTCAGAACGGCTCAGATATCAGAGGTATTGCGATGGATGGCATACCCGGCGAAACGGTAAACCTGAATAATGAGATAGCCGGCAAACTGGGAATAGCTTTTGCTGTATGGCTTGGTGATAAAACCAATAAGGTTATGTCTGAACTAAGGATTGCAATTGGTACAGATCCCAGGATTACAGGCAACAGTTTGAAGGCAGCAATAGCCAAAGGGATATTCTCACTGGGTACTCAGGTTGCCGATGTCGGTCTTGCATCCACTCCAGCCATGTTTATGAGTACTCAATTTCCGGAATTCAGCATGGATGGAGCTATAATGATTACAGCCAGCCATTTGCCTTTT
>JAUWMO010000331.1 GCA_030613125.1 Bacteroidota bacterium
GACCTAAACCCCGGGGGCGAATTAATCCACCACAAATTTGTGTCAGAGGGAAGTTTGTTCCAGGAGATATTATTCATCATCCCGACCGTATTCAAACACCGCTAATTAAAAAAGAAGGCAAATGGGTAGAAGTAAGCTGGAAAGAAGCCATAAGTTATACCGCAGGTAATCTCAAGCGACATAAAGGAAATCAGTTTGGAATGATTGGCTCTGCACATGATAGTCTTGAAGACAGCTATGTAATGCAGAAATTTGCACGAAAAATTATGGGATCTAACAATGTTGATCTCCTTGCCTCCTATCCAAATACACAGATCCTTGAAAATATACATAATTATTACAGCACATTTCCTCCTCCAATTATTAATTCTATCGATGAAGCAGATACAATTTTCATCATAGGCTCCAACGGTTCCTTATCACACCCAATTGTTGAAAACAGGATACGAAAGGCTTATAGAAACCAAACTGAGATAATTTTTGCAAATCCATATCACAATCGGACTTCCACATTTGCCAGTCAAAATCTAATATACAATTTAGGTGAAGAGTTGCTTCTGCTTCTTACTATGATATCCGGATTGCTTGAAAAGAAAACCGGCAGGAAAACAGAGATCCTTAAACAACAACTAAAAGAACTCCACTTCAATAAGGCATGTAAGAAGCTGGGTATACCAGCCACCCGGATAAGATCGACTATAAGATCAATATCTAATTCAAACAGATTACTTATCATTGCCGGTGATAGATTATTCCGAAGTCAGGATTGTATTGACAATTTCAATGCATTATATAATCTGCAACTACTTCATAGGGATCCGGATAGTTGCAGAATACTGTTCCTGTTAAATGAAGGTAATATTTACGGTGGAACCTTTGCTGGTATGGCACCAGGGTTTCTGCCTGGTTTTGACCAGCTTGACAATGAAAAAAACTTAAAAAAATGGTCATCATATTTGAAAGTGAAATTAGATAACCTCCCCGGACTCTCCGGGAATGAAATGGTGAACCATATACAGGTAAACGGTATTACATCGCTGTTTATCAATGGAGATATTCCTGACAACCCTAAACTTTCGCACTTAAAATTCCTTGTTCAGCAAAACATGTTTCTTACTGAAACATCAAAACATGCACATGTATTTTTCCCGGCAACCAGCTTCCTTGAAACCAAAGGTCATATTGTTGATTTGGAGAGAAAGCTTAAGAAAACCAAACCTGTAATAAAACCACTAACTGAGTCAAAACCACTATGGAAAACCTTGTCTGCCATAGCCCGGGTAATGCAGGAAGAAGGGTTTAATTATAAACAACAGGAAGATATCTTTAATGAATTAAAAGCCCATACAGATATTTCTTTAAAGTCGAATAACAAACTCATGAAAAATTTTTTACCTGTTGAAGTAAAATATTCTGTAAAAAGAAATGATTATCCGCTAAAAGTGGGTTTGGAATATAATCACTTTAATTACATGGGGAATCTATTGTCATCTTTAATTAATGATGTCAGGGAAATCAGTGATGAAGGAATAGTGAATATATCTCATGAGTTGGCTAACAATTTTAAGGTTAAGGACGGTGATACCGTGAAACTCATTACGGAATATGGAGAAATTATCAGAAGGGTTAAAAAAAATAATGAATTAAATAATGACCATGTATTTGTAACTATTAATGGTAATGAATTCAACAAAAATCTGAATAACCAGAATCAGAGTTTTCTCTTCGCGAAAATTGAAAAATGCTGAAATGACCAAAATACTAGAAAAAACACAAATCGCACCGAATGTTCACTGTTGTAAAGTTGAGGCTCCGGGAATTGCCAGGAAAGCCTCAGCAGGCCAGTTCATTATTATTATTGCAGACGAATTTAGTGAGCGTATTCCCATCACGATTGCCGACTGGGACACTAAGAAGGGTACTATCACATTTATATTCCTCGAAATTGGGGCCAGTACACAAAGGTTAGCTGAGTTAGAAGAGGGAGATCAGATATATTCGTGCACCGGACCTCTTGGAAAACCAATGGAAATTAAAAAATTCGGTACCGTCGCTCTCGTGGGAGGGTGTTATGGAATTGGAGGTATCTATCCCATTGCCAGAGCATTAAAGAATAAGCACAATAAAGTAATCTGCTTTTCCGAGGCGAGAAGTAAATTTTTGCTTTACTGGAATGAAAAGCTGGAAGAGGTATCAGATGAAGTCAGGTATGCCACAGTTGATGGTTCATTAGGAATTAAAGGTCATGGACATGATGATATTGAAGAATTTTTGAAAGCCGGAAAAAAAGTTGACAGGGTTATTGCGATAGGTTGCACTTTTATGATGTACCGTGTATCTGAAGTTACACGACCTTTTGGTATTGATACGATTGTAACTATGAATCCTGTTATGATAGATGGCACAGGAATGTGTGGAGCCTGCCGTATTGTTGTTGATGGGAAAACTAAGTTTGCATGCGTTGACGGTCCTCATTTTGAAGGTCATAAAGTTGACTGGAATATAATATTATCAAGGCGGAAAGGATATCTGGAAGAAGAGATAATATCACAGGAAAGATAGAAATATGGCAAAGATAAACCCTACTAAAACCCCGATGAGGGAACAGCCTGCCAGGGAACGAATTAAGAATTTCGATGAAGTTCCACTTGGCTACTCTCCTGAGGAGGCTATAATTGAGGCTAACCGGTGTTTGCAATGTAAGAAGCCAAAATGTATTGATGGGTGTCCTGTTGAAATTGATATTCCCGGATTTATTGAGTTTATTGCTCAAAATAAATTCAAGGAGGGTATCAATCGTCTGAAAGATAAGAATATCCTGCCAGCTATTTGTGGTCGAGTATGCCCTCAGGAAGAGCAATGTGAAATTAAATGTGTGGTTGGTATAAAAAATGAGCCTGTAGCAATAGGACGCCTTGAACGTTTTCTTGCCGACTGGGAAAGAGACAATGAAGAAATAGAAATACCACCAATTCCGAAGTCTACAGGGAAAAAAGTAGTAATTGTTGGAGCTGGTCCTGCGGGAATCACTGCCGCTGCTGATCTTGTGAGGCTCGGTCACAAAGTTGATATGTTTGAAGCACTTCATCAGCCCGGAGGTGTACTCGTTTATGGCATTCCGGAATTCAGACTGCCAAAAAAAATTGTTTTTAAGGAAATAGATTTTCTGAAAGAGATGGGTGTCAGACTCTTCACCGACTCGGTAATTGGTATGATAAAAAGCATTGACGAATTGTTGGATGAGTATGACGCTGTATTTCTGGGCACAGGAGCAGGGTTACCATGGTTCCTGCAGGTCCCCGGCGAAAACCTGAATGGTCTTTATTCTGCAAATGAGTACCTTACACGTGCTAACCTTATGAAAGCCTATCTTTTCCCAAAATATAAAACACCCATTATTAAAGGTAAATGTGTGGCTACTTTCGGAGGAGGGAATGTAGCCATGGATTGTGCCAGGACAGCACTCCGTTTGGGTGCTGAAAAATCAATTATTGTATACAGAAGGTCAAGAAGCGAAATGCCTGCCAGGGATGAAGAGATACATCATGCCGAACAGGAAGGAATAATATTTAAACTATTGTCAAACCCTGCAGCATTTCATGGTGATAAAAACAACTGGGTTAAAGAAGTTGAATGTGTGAGCATGAAACTTGGCGAACCTGATGAGTCGGGAAGAAGGAGACCTGTCCCAATTCCAGATGCAAACTTCAGAATACCTATCGATGTAGCTATAATTGCTATTGGGAATAGTCCTAATCCACTTATTCCTTCAACTACACCTGACATAGAATCAGGGAAATGGGGAAATATAGTGACTGATCCTGAAACAGGAAAAACTTCAAAACCAGGAGTTTTTGCTGGG
>JAUWMO010000384.1 GCA_030613125.1 Bacteroidota bacterium
AGATGGCAGGTAAATTGTTCCTAAAAATGTACCCCCGATATAATATCCCTCACTCCCGGCCACTGTAATAGCATTGAACCGGGTATTTGCAACAGTCCCTTCAAATTTCTTTGCATATCCAAAATTCCCGTTATTATCAAATTTTGCAAAAAAGTTGTTGGTGACACCACTCCAGTAAAGTGTATCTCCAGGATTGGTTCCAAAAACAGCATTATTATTAAAAAACCCAACCATTGCAATGCTGTCATTTTCATCCACCACAATCCCCGATGACCGGGTTATACCCCCATCCCAGGTTACATTTTTAGCAAAGATCAGGTTCCCATTGGGATCATATTTTGCCAGATAAATATCTTCACTCCCTCCAACAGCATTTATTACAGTACCCTGAAAATTCGCTGTGCCGACAAATCCACCAGTAATATATACATTGCCCGAGGCATCAAGAGTCATAGCCCGGGCTGCAATCTTATTTAAATGATTCACAGTCCTTACCCAGAGTGTGTCTCCAACACTATTGTACTTTATTAAAACTATATCCTTTACTCCTCCATAAGGAAAAGTCTTTGTCCCTATTGAAATTGCACTTTTGTAATCACCAAAAACATAAACATTACATGAATTATCCGATTCGATGGCAGCAGGAATAACATCATTTGTTGCCGATACTTGTTTAGACCAAACCCACTGAGAGAATCCATTATAGGAACTCAAGTGGAATATAACTATGACTAAAAAAAACTGGATTTTTTTCATTCCAAATAAGTTTTAATGATTGTTAGCTTCTTATTTTTATATAAATATATGAAAAAAATCCTTTTAATGCTTGAATTTAGTACATTTTTCAAAATCAATCATTCAGTTTATTTTTAACTTTGTCTGATAATTCCCAGCAATTAATGAATCCTTTGATCCATATCGGCTATCCGAAAACAGCTACAACCTGGTTCCAGAAAATATACTATCCTAATATTAAAGGAATACATTACATATCAACAGAAGAAGTGTTTGAGATGATTATTCGACCTCACTCTTTATATTTTGATACTGAAGCAACACGTGAATATTTTAAGTCTTCTTCTATTACCCCTCAGGTAATCTGTCAAGAGAATCTTCTTGGTTTTATGAATTTAGGAGGGCATAACGGTGTTCTTACTAAAGAATTTGCCAATCGGATAAAACAGGTATTCCCATCAGCTAATATAGTGATATTTATTAGAAACCAGGTTGACATTATTGCCTCAGCATATTTTAATTACATCCAGAATGGGGGAACTTACAGTGTTAATCATTTTCTTTTTCCCCGTGGAAATAAAAGCCTTAATTTCAATTTTCAATACTTCGAATACGATCGTATTTTGAACTTATACGAAAAACTGTTTGGTAAGGATAAGATCCATGTTTTCTTATTTGAAGAATTTAGAAACTCCCCGGAAAAGATAATTGAATCCTATACAAAAAAATTCAATTTTTCAATTGACCCTGATAATTTAAATTTTAGCAGTGTAAATGACCGTTATCGAAAAATTTTATTCCAAATGGCTCGTGTTTCGAACATCTTTACAAGTGAAAGAACTCAATATAAGTATTACCTTTTGCCTATACCAAGATGGTATTACCTGAGTCGGAGAATATTTAAATTATTGAACAAATTCTCAATCTTTGGCAAGATCCCCTCCTCAGTTGATATTTTAGGGAATAAGAATGTAACATTTATTAAAGATTACTATCGTGAATCAAACAATATATTATTGAAAAGATATAGGTATCTTCCAATCAAGAAATACGGATATGAAACCTCACAATAACTCAATCTGATGTCAGAATATCCTCTAAAAAATTCATTTACATTTGCTTTTATAGCTCACCAGGGACAGATTGAGATAGAATCAGCCATACTAGCCTGCAGCCTAATAAAATACCTTGACGGAAAATATGTAATTCTGGCACTTATTCCGAGGATAAAAAATAAGATTCTAAGACCGTCATGGGAACTTCTGGACCTATTTAATGAGCTTAAAATACAAACTAAAGTAATCAACAATAATTATATTAAATTCTGGCAACAAAAAAATCTCCTTAATTTTATTAGCAACAAAATATTTACTTTCTCAACTGACATTAATACTGACTGGTTGATTTTTCTGGATTCAGATATGATTTGTATTAAAGATATTAATATTGAACCATTTGGGGAATCCTCTATTGCCTTAAAGCCTGTGGATTTACAGGCTCAAATATTATGGCGAAAATTGTACAAGCTATGCGGTGTTCCATACCCTAAATACACAACAGTCTCTACTGTTGATCAGGTAAAAAATATTCCATATTTTAATTCTGGCTTTATAGCTTGCAAGCAAGAAAAAGTAAAAATCCTATATTCAACATGGTTGGATATTTACAAATTTTTAAGGAAAGGAAATGTTATGCGAAAAGGTTTATTCCCTGAATTCTACGCTGACCAGGTAAGTTTAAGCATTGCTTTAGAGAAAACGGGCCTTTCTTACCACGTTTTAGATGAAGCCTATAATTTTCCTTTACACCTAAAAAATGATGCTGTGGCTTCAAATATCAGTTTTGTGCATTACCACAAGCCCGAATTTCTTATCAGGTCTGAAAAAATGAAACTTATTATTAAAAATCTGGT